>NZ_JBKHKJ010000004.1:0-208252 GCF_046546515.1 Parasediminibacterium schistidii
AGCCGGGAGAGTAGGTAGTTGCCATATTTATTTAGCCCCAAGCATTTATTTGCTTGGGGCTTTTTTTGTTTTGTAATATGCCAAAATAGTTAAAACTGTTGATGGCTATAGGTAGAAGAGTAGTGAAAAGTATTAAATCGGCTTTTTAAATGTCCCCTGTTATTTCTAGAGTTTTATTTTTAGATATTGCCATAACAATCGCTAAGGTACACCCACCTATATCTTTCTTTATTTGATGCTCCCAAAACCTTAGGACGGTATAACCTTTAGAAAATAAGTATTCATTGCTTTCTTTGTCCCTATCTATATTCCTTTCAATTTTTTGTATCCAATACTCAGCATTTGCGTTTAGTTTCTGCTTCTTTTCTGCCCATTGGTAACCATGCCAAAACTCGCCATCCACAAAAACAGCCACTTTATAGTTTTGGAAAACAATATCGGGACTGCCTTTTAGTTTTTTTACATGTATCCTATACCTAAACCCAAGTTTCCACAACTCTTTTCTTAAAGCCAGTTCCGGCTTTGTATGCTTGCTCCTGATTTTGCCCATTAGTTTAGAGCGTTCGGCAGATGTATAAAAATTGAATTTTGCCAATGGGGTAGTAATTTATTATCGCCACAAAGTCTTGAAGACGCAAAAACACTAAGAAATATAAAGAAAAAAGTATGCTAAAATAGATTGATAAATAAATTTTAGCTTTTTTTTTTACTTTATAATTAGTCTTTTAAAACTTTGTGCATCTTTGTGTCTTAATGGTAGATTAACGAAACTTTCACTTAATAGTGACAATTTTTTTATTGCCCACCCCGGTGTTCTTCGGGGCGGCCACTTACATTGCCATGTGGAGCTGGCATTTGTGGGCGAGGTGCTTGTTGTTGTGGATGATTTGCAGGAGCTACAGGTCGAGGCATTTGCTGAGGGTGTTGTGGCTGTGGAGATTGTGTTGTAGGCCTTGGCATTTGCTGAGGGCGTGGTGCCTGTGGCACTGCTTCATGGGGTGTTTGTGTTACAACATGCGGCTGTGGTGGTGGTTTAATACCACCGGTAACATGCTGGTGATTATTGCTATTACCATTTGGTGTAGTACCAAAAACTGCTGGTCTGTGCGGATTCCCATTTGCTTGTGTATTTGGGTTTGCCCCAACTTGTGTATGTGGCTGGGCAGGCTTTGGGTTATTGACATGAGCATTTATTGGATGCCCTTGCTGGTTAAATGGCCTGCCTCCAATCCTGTTCATGGCAGGCGTTTCAGGCTTGCCATGATTCACGGAGGCAAACAGGCTTTTATCTTGCCTTGCCATTTGCTCATGCGAGGCCTGGCCTGTAGTAGGGTTTATATGATGTTCCCGCATGGCATGTTGCTCGTGTTCATTTGGTGCAGCATGAATGCCTCCACCACCGTTATAACTTATATGGTTGATGGTAGTATGGTTTATAATTACTGTTTTATCTATATAAGTGTTGTGTACTACAGTCCTGTTTACGTTTACCACGGCTGTATTGTACCTAAAGGCATTGCCCTCCCACCGACCTCCGCTAAAACCAGAACCCCAATACCCAAAGCCATAGTTTACACCGCCATAAAAACCAACCTCCGATCCCCAGTACCCACGGTGCCAACGATAAAAGCCGTCTTCATACCCCCAATAATTGGGTGTCCATAAATAACCTATATGCGGTGGGCGTACCCATACTCCGGGCACCCAGTAGTAATCTCCATCTTCATACGCCCAGTAACCAGGAGTCCATAAATACCCATCGGCAGGACAGGGGGGCTGCACATATTCGGGCAATTCAGGAGGTGCTGTATTGGCTGAAATATTGATGTCAACACTTACCTGCGCAAATGATGTTGAAACCAGTATAAACATAAAGGCTGCTAGGGCTAACAATGATTTTATTTTTTTCATGGTATTATTTTAAGTAATGATAAAGGGTTCGCTTTAGTGTTTTGGTAAAGAGATGCAAACTGTGTGCCTTAAAAGAATATAAATATACGGCTACTTCACTTTCAGCCTTGGGTGCTTAGTTTTAACCAAAAGGTTCACAAAATTTTAAGTTAGTGGCTATTATTATCATGGCTTGCTTTTTAATTTTAAATCAGATAATAAATTTCTAACTTTTATTAAAAAATCTTTCCCGGGGTCTTCTTTTTCCGTCAAATAGCTGGGGTTTGTTTCTTTCCATAAACTGGAATACCTAAACGCTACATATTCAGAATGCCCAATCAGATAGGTTATTTTGTATTTGGAACACAAAAGCCTAACCAACCCTTCGTTTGCCTTTACTTGCTCGTTGGTAAGGGGTTCTTCTTTGCTGCCAATATTTTCAATGCCTATTGCACAGTAGTTTAGCCCAATGATATGCCGGGCAAACAAAGTATCGGGCATTAAATGATAAATAGTCCCGTCCCTGTCTATCAAATACTGGGAAGAAACATTTAGCCTGCTTTCTTTTTTATTGAACGGCCTTCCATTTTCTATAGTGCTGCTGTTGAAATAATTGAAAATACTGTTTACGGTGCCTCCGTCCGTGAAGTGCAAAACAATAATTACAGGCTTAATGGTTGGCCTGTCTTGGATAATGCAGTGCCTTTCTTTTAAGTATTGCAAGCTTAAAGCCTCCCTTTCCTTGGGATACGCCAATGGCTTTTCAATAATATGTATCGAATTGGTATCTGCCGCTTTTGATAGTGTAGGGGTTGATAGGTACTTAATCTTGGCTTGACTTCTTGCACAAAAGCTACAAAGCAACCCTAGTATAAAAGCCATTAATATTTTTTGCATTCCTCCCTATCTTTTGATGAAGATAAGAAGGCATTTGTAGATAGCCCAAAATTGGGGAAGTAGTTGAATTAATTGTTTATGCAATAGTTCTGTACCAGTTTGCAACTGTAAAAATTCCAGCCATTTATGTATGTACCACGTGAACAGAATGCACGCCCAACTGCATTTTTTCAACAGGTATTATATATTTCGCAGATTTATTTGTACCTTGCACTTAGCGTATTACAAGCCTTGCGTTATTTAGGTATTTGCAAACGGTAGCCATATTATTTCAATCATTTTATTTTTTTTGTAATGCAGTACAAAACATCAACAGGGGACGAAAAACAATTCAGGTGGTCCAACGAATGCGAGCCTCACAAAATGCGGACAAGGGAAATTATTAACGACCATCCCGAAATAAGGGGGTTGATAGGGCGCAACCCTTATACGTTTCTAGTAATATTGCTTTGTATTGCTGTGCAAATTGGGTTGGCTATTGCTTTAAAAGACGCTGCATGGTGGTTAGTAGTACTAGCTGCCTACTGCATTGGGGCGTTTGCTTGTCACACGCTTTTTGTTTGCATACACGAATGTGCGCACAACCTGTTGTTCAAAAAAAGGATACTCAATACACTTGCCGGCATACTGGCCAACTTTCCATTGGTTTTTCCTAGCTCTGTTTCTTTTCAAAAATACCATTTAAAGCATCATGCTTTCCAAGGCGTGGAAGCCATGGATGCAGACATGCCCTTTAGATGGGAAGCTAAGCTGATAGACAATTCGGCTTTAGGAAAGGCTATTTGGCTATTGTTCTACCCAATATTCCAAGTGATGAGGCCTTTTCGCCTTACCAAAGAAATATCACTTTTTGATGAGTGGACGGTTGTAAACTGGGTAACACAAGTTGCATTTATGGGTGGCATCATTTATTTTTTTGGTATGCACGCCGCAACCTACCTTATCGCAAGTTTTTTCTTTTCTATAGGGCTGCACCCATTAGGCGCACGCTGGATACAGGAGCATTTTCTTACCCACGGCGATGAACAGGAAACCAAAAGCTATTATGGCCGTTTAAACAAGGTAAACCTAAACGTGGGCTATCACAACGAGCACCACGATTTTCCATCCATACCTTGGAATAAACTGCCGCAAATAAAAAAGATGGCTTCAAAGCATTACGACAACCTAGGTTACCATACCTCTTACACAGCATTGCTGTTCCGCTTCCTGTTCGATAAAAATCTTTCCGTTTATTCACGCACTGCCCGCACTAATAGGGGCAAGCAGAAGAAAGAAACTGCCAATATTTCTTCAAAAGCAATTGTAAATGCTGGGCAAGCGGTTTTGTAGTGTAAACACCCTGTTTTGTGTAAATCCATACAGCAGCTCAAATCACTGAAAGGTTCAGGGCATAAAAAACATCAAAATCCTCTGCATCCTTTGGTATGGATGGCTAACAGGTGCATAAAAATCTCCCAATAAGCAACTGATGGTTAGCTCGAAACAATCAATTTATATATAATTAATGCTATTTATGCATTCATTTTAAATTGGTTGAATACGCAGAGGTGCTGCTGTACAAGGCTTTAGTCTAGTAGTCTTTCTGGGCAAGATGTTAACGAAACGTATCTTGCCTGAACAGATTACTTGATTTCATAATCCGCTGCCACACGCCCAAAAAGAATGGCTGTTAATGCATGCCTGTGGCGTGTTCCCTTCGCTCAGCTCTGGCAGCCATTTCCAGTATTGATTTCCACAGCTAGGCACAAAATTCCAAATTGCTTCTCTTCTAAACAGAAAAATAAAAGGTACTACTCACCACATCGAATATTCTTTTTTAGCCACGAAGGCACAAAAATACAAAGAGGTACGAAGAAAAAAGAAGTTTAAAAGACATTGATAATATAATTTTTCTTCTTTTTTCTTTTCTACTTCTTCTCTTAAAACTTTGTGCCTCTTTGTGTCTTCGTGCCTTCGTGGCAGATGAAACAAACTTGCACCTGAGTAGTAACAAATAAAATTCATCTAATCCCAAACCACACAAACCAACTTTATTTAGCTGTACCATAAAAGCAGCTTTTTATCAATATTCCAGCTACTTTTTCTTTAAATCCAATTGATGAAAACAATCATCCACACTGGTACATAGTTTATAGGGTTTGCCATCTGGTAAGGATGGTATAGGGTTCCATGCAGTTGAAAGAAATGCCATCGTCCAATCATTATGCGTTGTGCAATAAGGTAATTTGTCGCTAGCCGATGAGGGGTCTATCCAATAGCGGGTAGGGCAATATTCATCTCCTCCAAAGCTATCGTCTGGTCCATGGTGATGATGTATGTGAGTGGCATGTCCCAACTCGTGCGTTACAGATATAATTAATAGTCTGGAATTTAAGGTAGTTACATTCTGTTTTATTGTGTTGCTTAAAGTTGCCGCATCTATATGGTAGTTATAGTTTGTATTAGCATGTGCTATATGTTTTATCATGCCATGCTCATAACAAACATCGGGTGCGCTTCCATCTTTCTGTGCAGGATTGCAGAGCGGGTGTACTCGCTTTGCTGCGGTTAATATCTCTAATTCTTCTATTTCCTTTTGTTGGATAAAAACATAGTTTACATCTGCAGGAAAGAAAGCACCATCATGTGTCTCATCAAATTTTTTATCATACAATGATTTTGTGTACCCTAGCGAGCCAATTTTTACTATAGGTCCAGTATATACATCTATTACCACTGCAAAGGTTTTATGTTCTAGTGGGCTATTAAAATTGATCCAACGGCGGTACAAAGAGGTGGCACCTGGTTCAAAGGCGGCATATTTATCGTATAAAAAATGATATGTTTTTATATGGTTGAAAGTAGTGTATCCTTCTACTCCCTTGCGTACCTCATCGCTATATTCATTTTTGGCAGCAATTGTAAACAGCTCTTTATCATTGGGCGATAAACGCTTGTATAGCCAATTATCGTCTGCATCCTTTACTGCAAAACCGCGGTATTCATCAAACAGGGCAATATCATCTCCATCATTACCATTAATTGGTTTTTTATCTTCATCCCATTCTTTATACAGTTTGCGGTCATATATATTTATATCTGGCCTTTTCTCCCAGGCATCGGCTATTTGATTGCCATTTTTATCAAAGGGAATAGTGGCAGTAAAGCCATTGTCGTAATTATTTACAGCCCTTAGTTCTTTACCATCTTCCTGAAAAGTAACATCCGCAATCAATTCGCCGAAGGCACCATAATCTTCACTTTTTACTACCGCAACTACATTAGCGCCATTGGTTGCTTTTGAGCTGATGGTATTTGATTGTATATCCAGATTATCAAAATCTGCTTGGTGTGCGGTAAGCGAATTATCCCACAATAAATCTTTTTTGGTATCAGGATTATTGCTTAAAGTAGGGTAGTTACTACAAATGCCTTTATAGTTAGATACATTTACCAATGAATATTTTACCTTAAATGGGTGGCTACTACTAACATCTACCTTAGGGTGGGCTTTATCTACAATAATGGTTTTAAAGCTAGTGGTGGCTATGTTTTCTGGTGGGGTAGTGCCTATTTGGCTGCCTTGCGGTATCCAGTTTTCATAATCAGTTTTAACTACTGGAACAATGTAAGCAATATACTTAGAGGGAACAGGGTTGCCGATGGTGCAGTTAAATGATTGTGTTACGCCATCAAAAGTGCCTGAATAGCTGATGCTAAAACCATTGGCTGTTTTGGTACACTTGCATATATTAACATGATCATTAGTTTTATTAGGTTTTTCGCCGCCGGGCGTTGTCCAACTTGCAGGGTCGTTAGATCCACCAAAATCAAGCATTGATACACCTCTTTCCGAAGGTTTATCTTGAGGGTTTATAGTACCTGCATCTGCCCCAACTACAAATTGGTTGGATAATGGGTTGTAATAAAAATTAAAAATGAAAGTGTTGTTAGATACGCCTTTAAAAGTGCCCACATGTTCCTGAACGGTAGTAGAACTTGCAGAACCAGAAAGGTTATGATAAGAGCCAACTGCAAGCTGATTATTACCGCCATCTGGCAGTTCATTACAAACTACCCGTACAATGCCATTTTGTTTAAACATATACGCAGTAGCAGTAGAACCCTGAAATTGACTACTAAAGTGAACGTTTGGTTCTGTTCTAGTAGTGGTACAGCTAAAGGATACAGACACTTGCGATGTATCAATGTGGGCAAAAGGGTCTATCGATAGTTGTGCCGCATAAGGCAAGTTAACTAAACCTGGTTGCAGTACAGGGTGCTTGCTTCCTTCTTTACTGGCATTTATTATTGCTTGGTCTTTGCCCATCATCTGTAAACGAAACTTATTTTTATCTTCTCTAGAAGTAGAAGTATCCATGCTTTTTTTCAGTTGCTTCAATTCTTCTATCTTCTTATTTTTCAGTTTTTCTGCGTCTGCTGGGTTTGTTGGTAGGCTACCGCCAGTTGCTGGGTCCATTGTTGATTTGCCTGTAATTATTTTTTGTAGTTCAAGTGCATATTTTATCTTGTCTTGCGGGTTGGTGGCCTCATCAATCAGTTTCTTATACTTTGCAACTGTTTCTTCCATTTGTGGGCTCATTTGTGCATTTGTTTTTGTAAACACAAATAGTAGCAGGGTTAATAAAAGGAGTAGTTTAGACATAATTTACATGATTTTATATTTGCCGATAATGAATTAGACCAAATAAATGTACTACTTTTTACAAAAAGTTGGTTTGAAGCTATCGTTAAGAAGCGTTCAGCCTTAACTTAAATCTGCCTACTCAATCCTATGTCAATACATAGCTGCTTATGAATATAAGAATAAGCCATAATTATCTTAATATAATTCAAAGCGGGATTGGTTCTTGCCCAGCTAATGCAAGTCAAATAATCGGGGTTCCCTCCTCTTAACTACGGTGCCTTCACAATTCCCCTCACGAGGGGTGGCCTAAGGCCGGGGTGGTTACTCCGCTACGATAACCCATCCAACGCACAAAGGCAATAATTCATTTTGGCAGGTTGCCTGCAAACAACAGAAATACTACATTTCGGTTAGGGTTCTCCTGCGTTGAAAGAACGTGGAGACCGAAGCGAAGGCACACGCGGCACGCCGTGCGCCAGCAAACCTAATTATTTCGGCTCGTGCGCTAGCGGGGAGGGCGGAGGTTTATTTTTTTCTATTTCCCTTTTTTTGCCTATAACTTATTGATATTCAATCTTTTATAATTTTTTAGCCTCGTTTTTTATGATAATTTAAGTGAATTTTATGATAATGTATTGATAATGGAATGATAGTTTTATGATAATAAGCTAATAATTTATGGATAAGAAACTATTAAGATTTGGATGGTGGATTATCATTTTCCCTAGCCAACCATCTGATGCAAGAGGCAAGGCCAAGGTGCCGCTTACTGTAAAATTGGCATGAATAGGTATATAGCCCAAAATTAAAATCCTATATGGGGGAAATATGCCCCCATGAGCATCCAAAAATGCCCCCATATAGGATACTGAGCGAAGGCTAACAAAGGCAGCCAAATTCCCCTCACGAGGGGTGGCCGCAGGCCGGGGTGGTTACTCCGCTACAATAAGCCATCCAACGCATAAAGGCAATAATTCATTTTGGCAGGTTGCCTGCAAACAACAGAAATACTATATTTCGGTTAGGGTTCTCCTGCGTTGAAAGGACGGGGAGACCGAAGCGAAGGCACACGCGGCACGCCGTGCGCCAGCAAACCCAAATTATTTCGGCTCGTGCGCTAGCGGGGGGTGGTGGTTTATTTTTTTTCTATTTTCCTTGTTTTGCCTATAACTCATTGATATTCAGCTGTTTATGTTTTTTTAAGCCTCGTTTTTTATTATAATTTAAGTGAATTTTATGATAGTTTATTGATAATGGAATGATAGTTTATTGATAGTAAACTGATAATTTATGGATAAGAAACTGATAAGATTTTGATAGTGGATTATCATTTTCCTAAGCCAACTACCATCCGATGCAAGAGGCAAGGCCAAGGTGCCGCTTACTGTAAAATTGGTATGAATAGGTATATAGCCCAAAATAAAAATCCTATATGGGGGAAATATGCCCCCATGAGCATCCAAAAATGCCCCCATATAGGATACTGAGCGAAGGCTAACAAAGGCAGCCAAATTCCCCTCACGAGGGGTGGCCGCAGGCCGGGGTGGTTACTTCGCTACGATAAGCCATCCAACGCAAAAAGGCAATAATTCATTTTGGCAGGTTGCCTGCAAACAACAGAAATACTACATTTCGGTTAGATTTCTCCTTCGTCGAAAGCGCGGGGAGACCGAAGCGAAGGCACACGCGGCACGACGTGCGCCAGCAAACCCTAATTATTTCGGCTCGTGCGCTAGCGGGTAAAACTTCAAGGTTATATACGCAAAAAGCAAATAAAGCATTGCGAATAAAACACAACCACCCTAACAACAACCGCAATCCACTAACATACGTATTTGCAATATGGCTGGCTTGACGGAACACACTCGGCTTTTATACCTTCTTTAAACTTTTGTTCCCGCAGACAGTACAATATTGGTCAGTAGGTTATATATTTGAACTTTAGGAGCAAGTATTAAGCTTTAGTTTTCGTCTGACCCAGCGCTATTTTCAGCCACAATCGCAAATACCTGTTTGCTATGATGCTATTACATACCAAATAAACAAAACATGAAACTTAGTGTATTCAAAAAAGCATTTAATAAAGATATTAATATTATAAGAGTGTTATTTGTGGCTCTTTTTGTGGGTTCTATTGGCTTGTCATTTTGGATTTCGAAGAATAAATACGCTGAAACAGCTGAAGTAGTTAAAGTTGCATTTAAACTCCGTGACAGTGTAATTGAAAAGGCTATTCTTGCTGATACTTCAAAATCACAGCCAATAACTAAATTAAGGGAGCAATATTTTGCAATTGCAGAAATTAAGAAACCATATTTTTTTATGGCACAGCGATTCACTTCATATGGATATACTTTTACAATTTTCTTTGCATTGTCATCAATTTTATCAGGAATCTTGGGTTTTCTTTTAATAAAAAAAGGATGGGACAGTACAGAGAGTTTTTACTTAAAAGCATCTTTTCTAATAATTTTCTTTTGCTCAACCCTTTTTGGAATTTTGCCTAATGTTTTTAACACAAAAGAAAATACCAAAAATAATTTAACCAAGTATAATTATTTTAGTGGGCTTCAATTAGATATTTATGATTTAGTAAAAGATAATCATGGGTTTATTAAAAGAAATACACCAGGGTCATTAGATAGCCTTAATTTAACCATATCCTCAATCACAAAAAGTATAAAGGAAAATCAGGATTTGTATTTTGATACTTATATTGATAAAATACCGACAGATGTTAAACCTTTAAAGTAAAAGCATACAACAATCAATTTTAGTTATAGGGGCAGACAACAACGGCGAGGAACGGAGGGAAGACTAACAATGGCAAAAAATATTTTTCAGGAAAAGTATTTTTCAAAGCTAAATTTTCTATATTCGTTTTAGAAAAGCCTTTACAGCAACACTAATTATAAAAACCGATAACCCAAAAACTGCTTTAGAAATATGGCAACATTTACAACAAACCAATCAACTGGATATTCTTTTGCAATTTCCCCTATTACAAATAGACATGGCACTGTGGCAGGCTCAATGGAGTTAAGCGTTGCCAACACTGGCTACAGCCACCACGTCAATATATTTGCCTTCTGTAATCCCCACTTTGGTATCACCCCCAAAGACATAGACGACTCAACAGCCAAGCATCACCCTCACTGGCCTACTCCATCTCCGCCGCCTACAAAAGCAGCTACTATGATTTGGTTTGGGGCAGTATTGTGAGTAAGATGGTGGGGATTAGGAATTTGTAGTAACAAATCAGGAGATTTGTAAACACAATGGCGTAGTCGGGAGACTCTACGCCGAGCGAGGACGATAACAATTTTATTTATACCACAGCAACAATAGAAGATGAATTTGCTTTAAGAAAGCTTAACTATAATCTGAAACGGTTATATAAATTTAAACAAGCAAATAGGTTTTAATTATTGAGCAGATAAACTCTTCTAAATCCTGTAAGGGCCGGCATTGTTGAAAAAGAAGAAGCATATTTAAATAGTAGTGCAGGTGATTTTTTGGGTATAAGAAAAGGGAAATTAGCACTGAACTATTATGAATAAATGGTTGATAGAAGTGTTTATAAGGATTACAAATCCTTTGATAGGGGTTCGTGATTGCAAATCACGAACAGCGGGTTACATCAATTAAAAAATTGGAATTAGTTATGAATAACATACTCCCCGAATTTTATGCAGATATAAAACAAATCTCTAAAGCAATTAAAGCAAATAAGTTGGTTGTTTTTGTTGGAGCTGGTGTTTCGATGAATGCAGGAGTACCCAGCTGGGTTCAGTTGATAGAACAACTCAAAAAGGAACTACCTGAAAATAAAAGTGAAAATGACTATTTAAAAATTGCTCAACTATACAAACTTTCTAGAAAGCCAAAGGAATATATTGAACGTGTCAGGGAAATATTGAAATATGAAAGAACAACTTATAATGAATTGCACAAAGCAATTTTTGATCTCAATCCTTGCCATATAGTCACAACAAACTATGATGATTTGTTAGAACAATGTGCCTCATCAAATAATTTATTCTATTATCCTATTATAAGAGACAGAGACTTGCCTTATGCAACCGTTGAAAATTTTATTATCAAAATGCACGGTGATTTATGTGAAGGGAATATCGTATTGAGTGAAGATGAATACTTAAATTATGAATTAAATTTTCCATTAACTGAAAATTATGTAAAGTCTTTATTTTCAACCAAATTGATACTTTTTGTTGGGTTCTCTTTTAGTGACCCAAACCTTAAAATTATAACAAACAAAGTAAAAAATATTTTAGGCAATCATTTTCAACCAATGTATCTTCTGAGTACTGGAGGGGTAGATAATTTACAATTAAAGTACTATGAGGAGAGGGGCGTTAAAATTGTTGATTTTAGTCATGAAAGCATCAAAGAGGTTATCTCGAAAAAAGATATAGATACAGGTAGTCTAAAGGATGAAAGAGGCAAACAACTTTATAAAATGCTACATTTCATTTCTTCATTTGACATTGTAACTAATGAAACAAGTCACCAACCTTTTTTTGAACAGTTTATTTCTTTGTACGATTATAATTTCTCGGAATTAAATTTTGTTGGTAAAAGTGAACTAGTAAAACTTTTACCAAATAACCCAGATCCACTTTATTTAGATTCACTTTTCCCTTTCACATTATTTATAACCAACAATGAAGCCCGCCCATTACTTGAGCGTATAAAAAAGATTACTGAAACTAAGCTGCATCCAGATTCATCTGATATGAATTTCTGGCCATTTTTTTTTAATATAGTTAAGAAAAATTTAGTTTTTGATATTCGTTTTCCTAGAGATGAGAACAGCTTGAATAATGATTTTGAATCAATTGATTTAAGAAATCTTTTGGATGACAATAAGCAAGATTCTATTGATGACTTATATGAGCTAAATTTCGACAAAGTAAAAAAGAGAATTGAATATTTACAGGTAATTCAAGTAAATGAAGTTTCAATTACGCATTTAGAATTACCCTTTTTATTATACAAGTTAGGTAAATATTATGAATCATATTTGATTTATAAAACCATTGCTAATAAATACTGGAAGCAGAAAAAGTACGTTCTGTTTTTTCTAAGCATGATAAATATAAAGAATCTAAAGGACAAGATTCAACATAGGTCTGTAATTGATGGTATCCTTAAGCAAAAGATTTTAAAAGAAATTGACAATATTGATTTAGATACTTTACTAAGTCGCTTACCAATAAATAATCCCAAATTAGAAAAAATATTAAGAGGGATTTTAACCTATAAATTTGTTTTAGATACTACAAACGAGGTAACTAAACTTAAAGAAAAAATTCTTGAAAGTAAAAGGCTAAATGAAACTCCAGGGAGTTTTTCTTTAAATAATCATGATTTGGAATTGTATAGCCAAATTGGTAATCTATGGACTTTTTGTAATAGCAATTTTGTTATATCAGAACATTTCTCAGAAAACGTAGAGGCTTATAAAAATGCCGCAGCAGCATTTCTGATTAAGAATAGTGTAAAACCAGCCAGTGGAAATGGGTTAGCTGATAATGCCGAGATATATAATGTATTTAATCAGTTTCATCTTTTATTAATTTCAATCTACTTAGAACCTAAGGAACTTATTAATTGCTTTAGAAAATATGAAATCACTAAACCTAAGTATAATGAAAAAGCGAAGGAGTTTTTGCAAAACGTAATAAAAAATGGATTTGAAATCATC
Source organism: Parasediminibacterium schistidii (assembly GCF_046546515.1). NCBI lineage: Bacteria > Pseudomonadati > Bacteroidota > Chitinophagia > Chitinophagales > Chitinophagaceae > Parasediminibacterium > Parasediminibacterium schistidii. Next base: position 13,146 of record NZ_JBKHKJ010000004.1, read on the forward strand.
ATTAAGAATCCAGTAGATACATTTGGGTTAGAAAGAAGTAGTTATCTTTATATTCAGCTACAGAATGCACTAATCCTAACATCAACTTCTGAAATAAATAATGATGAGATAATAGAGATATATTCAAAAATATCGAAACTAAGTTACAGGGAATTTCATTCAATTATAGACGGCTTAACTTATTATTCATATAAAACGCTTGGACTTATTGATAGTATACCTCTTTTAGAAACTCTTTTGACCAATATTTTCAGATATGGTCTCTTACCTTCTTATAGAAATCATGAAACTATTATAATAAATCTACTCAACAGAATTTATGAAATTGATAATGAGTATAAATTGAGTTCAAATTTAATATTGGATGAGCTATTTTCTATACATATGTTATCAAATACCTATGAAACTCAATTTCTCTTTAAACTTTTAAAGGTATTGCCAGAAGCGAGGATCGAATTCTTATTAAATAACGTTACACAAAGGTTAGAAGAAAAAATGGACTACCACCTGTTTCATTTAGCAATTGCTTATGAAATAGGATTAAATCCTGAATGGGAAAAAAAGTTTATTGCTGAATCTATAAACAAATTCAACAGTAGGAATATTAAAGAATCGTCCTCACAAGATGAATGGCATTTATTTTCTTTATTCAAGATGTGGAAGAAATATAAAGATTCAGATGATTTAAATGATGTACTTGAATTATCGGCTAAGTTTCCCTTTCTTGCGTTTTTAATTGACCCACAAAATTTTGACTATGAGGTTAATACATTCCAGTTAGATTGGTTATGGTATTTAGCTGATGACAATAATGAAACTATAAAACAACTAATCAAGCTTCCTAAGCTTAAAAACTATTTGAAGAATAACTTAAAAGAATTAGAAAGAGATAAAGAATTGATGAAGGTTGTTTTGGATACCATCTAGTGGTGTTGTGTTTAGATAGTCCACGTCAATCGCTAATATTTACTAGGGCTAGCGCCCAGCTAGTCCACGTTAAAAGTCGTTTCGCTGGTGCGCCCAGCTAGTCCACGTAAAACTTCGTTTTGCTGGCGCACGCCTGTGGCGTGTGCCATTTGCTAAGGTCGTTCTCACTGCGAGAGTCCACATGAAACCTAGTTTTGCCGTGCTGGGCAAGATGTTAGCGAAGCGCATCTTGCCTGAACAGATAAATGGGATTTCCCGTGCTGGGCGCCATGTTGCGAAGGGCATGTCGCCTAAACAGATAAAAAGGATTTCTTAATCCAAAAAGCCATTAACTCTTGTAAGGAATATAAATGGATAAAACGATTGATCTTTTATATCTCCTTGTTTTTATGTACGCACAGTTAATAAATGCAAGTGTTTTAAGAAAAGCAATGCTTAAAAGTTTTTGCCAACCCAATATGTTTGCATAATGGCAAATAATGAATTACATAAAACATACCTTTTTATAGATGAAAGCGGAGACCCTACTTTTTATGGCAACCGCAAAAAACTATTGGTTGGCACGGAAGGCTTTCAGCCCTACTTGATAATCGGTATGATAGAAACTAGCGATAGAAAAGCACTACGCAAGGCAGTTGTCAGTTTCATGGAATCCATTAAAGCAGATTCTTTATACAATACTATTCCCTCTGTTGCCACAGATAAAGGCTGGTACGTTCATGCCCGTGGCGACCATCCAGAAATCAGGGCAAAATTCTTTGAATTGCTTCGTAATTTAGATGGTTACAAAGCGCACATAGTTATCGCAAGGAAAGACCTGAATATTTTCACTCGAAAACACAACACCAATCAAACCGAGTTTTATTTTGATGTCTTGCACCATTTATTAAATGGAAGGCTAACTGATACTAATTGCCAATACAATTTATACCTTTCTCAAAGAGGTAAAAATTCTTTACAACGTTTTCAGAAAGCAGTTGACAAAGCTTTACTGGCAACCGGATCTAAAACAAAAGAAAGTATAAAATACAATCTCGAAATTGTACCAAGCAAAGACATGCCAGAACTAAGTATTATAGATTATCTGATGTGGGCAGTACAAAGAAGTTTATTACAAGGCGAAAGCTGTTATTTTGATGCCCTAAGAAGTATATATGAAACCGTTTTGAATTTGTACGAAGAGGAGTAAAAATAAAAAAAGCTAAAAAATCTTTTTGCCCCCGTGCCAGTACTGGCAACACCCATCATGGGATGAGATATGTAGGCTCAAAACTCCTTAGCATTGCAAATATACAAAAGCTCACTGCAAATAAAAAAACAATCTTACATTTCTCAGCTTGGCGTAAACTCCTGTCTATGTCATAGCGTTTGCAAATCTCCCGATTTGCGTCTTCATAAAACCCAGACAGCTCAATAGCTTATAGCATTTGGACGGTTCATCTACCAATAGTACAGTAATAATTTTTTCAAAATACTAATATATTTAGTTTATCTTCGTGCAACATTTAGCTTAAAGCATAGAGTCAAAACAACCCAAGCCAAATTGTAGTTCTTTTTTTACTAATATTAATATAGTTGTAGTGCCAAAATTTAATGCTTCATTTTTCACTCATAAATCACTCACTTTTTCTCACAAATCACTCATAAATCACGCACAAATCACTCAAAAAGTACGCACAAATCACTCACAAAACACGCACAAAAATTTTAAGTTATTGTTGATAATCAATGGTTTACATGAATAGCATCGATTTTTGAAAAAAAACGAAAGTGTAAAAACCCCACAAAAATGGCAAAACTGAAACTATTTTAATAAAAAGCAAGATGAAAAAGATATTATAAAAAATATGTAAATGTGCTGCTCTACGAGGCTCGTAGCCCTATGCCATTGCGTATAGCAAAATTATCTGTTTTCATTTTTTTGGCAACATAGAAACTTTATCTTTGGTGCAGGTCTATAAACGGTAAACTATAAACCCAATATTGCTAATGAACGAAAAACTACTACAATTTATCTGGCAATTCCAATACTTCAATAGGGATGCTTTGCAGGTAGAAAATGGCGAAGCCCTAAGCATCATCAAAATAGGGTTGTTTAATAAAAACCAAGGCCCAGATTTTACCAATGCCTCCATTAAAATAGGGGAGGTGCAGTTGGTGGGCAATATTGAGATACATACCCTTTCGTCCGATTGGCTAAAACACAAGCATACTGCCGACAAGCAATATGGCAATATAATACTGCATGTGGTTTGGCAAAATGACGTGGCTATACAAGATATGCACGGCAACACAATCCCTGTCCTAGTATTGGAAAACCGTGTGCCCAAGCTACTACTAAGCAAGTACACTGCCTTGATGGATAACGGGGCTATCCCCTGCCATGGCCCTGCTTTCCCCGATTTGGACGAGCTTAGCTGGGTAGCCTGGAAGGAGCGGCTGCTGGCCGAAAGGCTAGAACGAAAAGCCGAGCATGTGCTTGAGTTATTAAAAGAATCGAACAACCATTGGGAGGAAGTATTTTGGTGGATGCTGGCAGCCAATTTTGGCGTGAAGGTAAATACGGCTTTATTCGAGGCTGTGGCCAAGACCATCCCCGTTAATGTATTGGCAAAGCACAAGCAACAAATACACCAGTTAGAGGCGTTGCTGCTGGGGCAGGCAAATTTACTGGAAGGTGAAATGGAGGAAGATTACCCACGTATGCTTCAAAAGGAATATGCTTTCCTGCTAAAGAAATACAAGCTACGCACCACCACTATCCAGCCCAATTTCCTACGGATGCGGCCTGCAAATTTCCCTACTGTAAGGCTGGCACAGTTGGCAATGCTGGTGCAGGAGTCGTCGCACCTGTTTTCCAAGATAAAGGAAATGGATAAGTATGCAGATGTGCTGGCATTGTTTACCGTAACGGCGAATGACTATTGGCACTACCATTATCGGTTCAATCAAATAACAGAATACAAGCCCAAAGCCTTGGGAACTAGCACTATCAACAACATTGTAATCAATACCATTGTACCTGTGTTGTTTGCTTACGGCATGTATGTAAAAGAAGAAAGCTATAAGGAAAAAGCAATCAATTGGCTTACGCAAGTAAAAGCAGAAGAAAATAATTTGACCAAAAGCTGGCAGGGGTATGGAACTAAAAACAAAACCGCTTTTGATTCGCAATCGCTGATTGAGTTAACCAACAATTACTGCCATCAAAAGCGGTGCTTAGATTGTGCCATAGGCAACAAAATTTTACGGGCAAGGTAAAATATTATTTTTTTTGCCACGAAGGCACGAAGACTCAAAGCGACACAAAGTTTTAAAGAAAGAAGAAAAAAGAGAAAAAGAAGAAGATTTATGTTATCACTACGTTTTAACCTTCGTTTTCTTTGTGGTTCTTCGTGTTTTTGTGCCTTTGTGGCAAAAATGCCTATCTTATGCAGGCAAAGCAGCCTGTTCCAAAATTTCGTCTAGGCTAATGCCATAATGGCTTTCATCATAAATACATTCCCCATTTTTAATTACCAAAACCTGTGGCGATTCGTGGTGTACCTGAAATACTTCTGCTATCGCAGAAGAAACAGGCCGATACTTAATAAGGTCTAAATAGTAAAAGTCTATACGCGTTGGTATTGTAGCTTTGTCTAGCCTGTTTTTGGCTACGCTGCTAATACTGCAAGATGTACTATGCTTAAAAATAACCTGTGGCTGCTGGAACGATGCTGTTTTAATATCGTCCAATTGTTCCACCGTTGTCAATACTTTCCAATCCATAAAATATTTTATATTGATTAACCCCTAAAATACCTTGGATTAGTAGTTGGGCAACCTTTGCCATAACGAGAAGACGAACAAGAAGAAACCATCAAGGTAACCCCCAAAAGAATGGCAAACAAGAAGAATACTTTCTTCATAAAAAAAATTTAAAAATGAACACTAAAAATAAATTAAAATATAGCATCTAATGAAACAAACCAATGCAATATAAATGTTTCGCTGAACATTTAACTAATTGTAAATATATGGACAACAAGAATGCCAGTTATTAAAAAGCATAGCAATTGTTACAATTTGCTTATCAATTCCTTTGCGGCACGCACAGCATCATCATTTTTAGCTGTTATGGCCAGCTCTATACATTTTTGTGCGCTTGTTTTGGCACTTGCCTTGTCGCCCATTTCTTTTTCTATCTTGGCTTTTAGCAAATAAGATCCAAAATTTGGCTGCTTGGCATTGCTGATGCTTTTGGTGATATACTCCAATGCTTTTGCATTGTCTTTTTCTATGTCAAAATAATAGTTGGCCATTGAGCCATAGGCGGGCTTGTCGCCATCTAGGCTTTTTTGTATATCAGCTTTCACCCGTGCTTTGATATTGGTAACAATAGGCAGGCTTACCAGCGTATTGCCCCACATCAATTGCAGCTCACAGGTTTCAGGAGTAATATTTGCAAACTCCATAGTAAACAATTCTACTTTCTCGCTCAATTTCATAATAGGGGCAGAAAAACGTACAATATCATTGTCTGGCTTGTAAAGCGGTGGTTGGTTCACAGTTAAATCGCTTGTGATAATCAGCGTAAATGCTTTTTTGCCGGGGATACTTAGCAAACCATATTTGCCAGGCTTGATGGCTACGTTATTAATAATAACATCGTCGCTAAAAGTGATTACAGTTGCACCGTTTGCACCTGTACGCCACACTTTGTCTATGGGCGCAAGCTCGCTGCCTTCTTTAAACACATTCCTGTTTTTCAATGCAGGGCGGCTATAGCTAAGTTCTATAGAGCCAAGGCCAAAATTTTGCTTGATGGTTTGCGTGGGGCTTGGTTGAGGCAAATTTACAGCTTGCGCAAAAGCACCAACAGTTGCAAATAAGGAAAGGATAAGCAATATACGTTTCATAAATATTTTTATTTGTGTGCAAACCTAAGCTATCAGTTTGTTTCGATAGCTATTTTAATGGTTGATTATTAACCAAATACGAAATTAAAAGTAAAAAGGTTGCCGTTCGTTATGGCAACCTTTTTGCTTTTAACAAGCAATTTCAAATACATTTATACAGTAGCAGTTAAACTAGAAATAGCATATTCCTGGTTTAGCCGGGCAATGTTTGTCAAAGAAATTTCCTTAGGGCAAGTAGCTTCGCAAGCACCTGTATTGGTACATGCACCAAAGCCTTCTTTGTCCATTTGGGCAACCATGTTGGTAACACGAGTGTTTCTCTCAGGATCGCCTTGTGGCAAAAGGGCAAGGTGCGATACCTTGGCACTCAGGAACAGCATGGCACTGCTATTTTTACAAGCTGCCACGCAAGCCCCGCAGCCAATACACATGGCTGCTGCAAAAGAAGCGTCTGCTTCATGCTTGTTGATAGGCAATGAATTGCCATCAACTGCATTGCCCGTGTTTACGCTGATATATCCACCAGCTTGTATAATACGGTCGAAAGCAGTACGGTCAACCACCAAGTCCTTGATAACAGGAAAAGCATTCGCCCTCCATGGCTCCACGGTGATGGTGTCGCCGTCTTTAAAGGCACGCATGTGCAGCTGGCAAGTAGTGTTTGCCTGCCAAGGGCCATGTGGTTTGCCATCAATATACATAGAGCACATGCCACAAATACCCTCACGGCAATCATGATCAAAGGCAATAGGCTGCTTATCTTGGGTTATCAGTTGTTCGTTCAATACATCGAACATTTCCAGGAACGACATTTCTTCCGAAATATCGTTTACCTTATAGGTTTCAAAATTACCGTTCGTTTTTGCATTTTGCTGCCTCCAAACTTTCAATGTCAGGTTCATGCCTTTATGTTCCATATGCTATATTTTTTCAGTAATAACTTTTGTTTTGTAACTTAAATGTTGTTTTCCACCTATTGTATTTATCAACTTTTTGAAATTCGTGTATCTTAAAGATTCAATTCTGTTCCTATCCTCAATAAACCTTCCGAGTACAATCCTTGCCTTGTGCTGGTAACCTGAAAACCCTTCAATATTTTTTATAGAAGAATATATCTGCAAACAGGCATCGTCCAAATCTTGATCTTTTAATTCAATCCAAAAACAAGTTTTGCGTTCTTCAATTATTATCAAATAATCGCACTTGCTGCCATCCGAATGTTTTAAAACACAATCATCTATTTTCCATTTGGAAATTGCAAATCCTGATTCATTTTGCAATTCAAATGTTAGATTATTTTCTGTTGCAACAGCTCTACTTACTATCTTTTCGTATTCCTTGCAACCCTCAAAATCCCTAAGCAGTTTCATGGACTGCAAATTTTATATCTAAAATCCTATCATAATCAGCATTCAATGCTTTACTTACCTCGTCCATTTCCTCAACCCTTATTTCCTTTAATTCCTCATCAATAATATTCCTTGCAGTTCCATCACTAAGCAACCTATAAGCACTTACATCTTCAGGATTTATCCAGTATTTTTCTTCAATTATTTTACTTACTTCTTCCTTGTGCTCCTGACCAACCTGATAAGCGTACATTAAATTGTTTAATGAAATAAGGATGTAGGGGCTATGGGTTGTTAACAAAATACTATTACCGTAGTTCATTGTCTTATCCACCAAAAACTTCATTAATTTATTCTGGGCAGATGGAAACAAGTTTAACTCGGGTTCTTCGATAATAAAAGTTTTTGCTTTCTTTCTTATTTCAGTATAATATTTAATTAACAATACAACTGGTATTGTTGATTGATAGCCACTTGCTCCATTCGATAAATTTATAAAATCATGATCTTTGTTTTTTATCAAACTCTTGCCATATACATTTTTATAAGTTATTTCTAATGGTTCAATGACTGTTTCTGATGAAAAAAAATCAAAAAATATATTCGCTGTTTTATCAAAATAATTGTATAAAAAATTGGAAATATTCGGGATACTATCTTTTCCCAATGAGAAAATTGATTGTAATCCCCTTTCTGTTGGTAAATAGAAAGGATTGTCCATAACGCTTGCCACATCGTTTAAAAAAAAACTTGTTGGTATAGCTCTTTTCATTTGAGGATAATCAGAACTCTCTTTAGGCTTAGTTATCCTTTCTAATTCAGATAAAAGGTTGGTAAATTCATTAGATATAGCTTTAAGTTTAGGCATAAAACTATAAATAGTATCAATATTAGAAATTCCTTTACCAGGGATATTTTCAGTTATTTTGATAGGTTTTTGCTCAATTACAACGGAATAATGCTTGCACTTGTAATAAATATAACTATCCTTTTTAATAGAATCATTTAAACCCCATGCACTTAGCCCCTCACGAAATTTAGCCTCACCTTGATTAAAAGGGGAATCAATTGTAATATACGAAAAATACCTGCAAACAGCCAACAACTTTGCCACGGTACTTTTACCCGTCCCCTGCTCACCAATAAACACATTAAACCTGCCAAGTTCTAGCTCGACAGATTTAATAGGTCCAAAGTTTTTTATAATCAGTGTTTCTTTCAAAAAAGCTTGTCTTTATAAAAGCAATTATACTCAAAATTACTTATAATTCCTTTGGCTTGGCTTGATTACATCATATACCAAAGGTTCCTTGTGCAGGTTCCAGTTGCTTTCGCCAGCATATTCCCAAGCGGCCACATACATATAATTTTCATCGTCCCTCAATGCCTCGCCTTCTGGTGTTTGGTATTCTTCCCTAAAATGACCACCGCAGCTTTCGTTGCGGTCAAGGGCATCTTTGCACATCAATTCGCCTAGTTCTATAAAGTCAGCAACACGATTTGCCTTGTCCAGTTCCGTGTTCATTTCTTTAATGCCACCGGGTATTTTCACATCGCTCCAAAATTCTTTTTTCAGTGCCTGTACTTCTTGTATGGCTTGCTTCAATCCTTCCTCATTGCGAGCCATGCCGCACTTGTCCCAGATTATTTTGCCCAAACGCTTGTGGAAACTTTCAACACTTTGCTTGCCGTTGATGTTTTTCAAAGTGGTAATCCTATCACTAACTGCTTTTTCTGCTTCTACAAATGCAGGGTGGTCTATTGAAATAGGTTTGTTGTAAATCTCATCTGCCAAATAATTACCTATAGTGTAAGGTATCACGAAATAGCCATCTGCCAAACCTTGCATCAACGCACTTGCACCTAAACGGTTGGCGCCGTGGTCGCTAAAGTTGGCTTCACCCAAGGCATAAACGCCGGGCAGCGTCGTTTGCAACTCATAATCTACCCACAAGCCACCCATTGTGTAATGCACGGCAGGGTAGATGCGCATAGGTACTTCATACGGGTTTTCACCTGTAATCTTTTGGTACATGTCAAACAAGTTGCCATATTTCTCTTTTACCACATCCTTGCCCATGGCAATAATTTGGTCTTCAGGAACATTGTCATTGCCTTGCTTGCTGGCTTCTATTTTACCATAACGGATAATAGCCGCTGAATAATCTAAATAAACAGCTTGCTTGCTAGTACCTACACCATAGCCAGCATCGCAACGCTCTTTAGCAGCACGGCTAGCTACGTCACGGGGTACAAGGTTACCAAAAGCAGGGTATCTGCGTTCTAGGTAATAATCCCTTTCTGTTTCAGGTATTTCGTTTGCTTTCCTGTTGTCTCCTTGTTTTAGAGGTACCCATATACGTCCATCGTTCCTAAGGCTTTCGCTCATTAGGGTCAATTTACTTTGATGGTCGCCACTTACGGGAATACAAGTAGGGTGAATTTGTGTAAAGCAAGGGTTTGCAAATGCTGCCCCTTTTTTATGTGCTTTCCAAGCAGCGGTAACATTGCTACCCATTGCATTGGTTGATAAATAAAATACGTTGCCATAACCACCACTGCACAATAATACAGCATGACCAAAATGGCGTTCTAGTTCTCCGCTAATCAAGTCACGGGCAATAATGCCACGGGCTTTGCCATCTACCATTACTATGTCCAGCATTTCATGGCGTGAATACATTTTTACATTGCCCAATGCTACCTGCCTTTCTAAAGCCTGATAAGCACCAATCAACAATTGCTGACCCGTTTGGCCTGCTGCGTAAAAAGTACGTTGAACCTGTGTACCACCAAAACTACGGTTGCTTAGCAAGCCGCCATACTCCCTTGCAAAAGGCACGCCTTGCGCCACGCATTGGTCAATGATGCTACCGCTTACTTCAGCTAAGCGGTGCACGTTTGATTCCCTAGCGCGGTAGTCGCCCCCTTTGATAGTATCGTAGAACAAACGGAAAATGCTGTCCCCATCATTCTGATAATTCTTGGCAGCATTGATGCCGCCTTGCGCAGCGATAGAGTGTGCCCTGCGTGGGCTATCTTGAAAACAAAATGCTTTTACTTTATATCCTAATTCGCCTAATGTAGCAGCCGCAGAAGCACCTGCCAAACCTGTACCTACAATAATGACTTCCAATTTGCGTTTGTTTGCTGGGTTTACCAGCTTGCAATGCCCTTTATAATCCTTCCATTTGTCGTCTAATGGCCCTGCTGGAATCTTTGCGTTTAGCATCGTATCTAAATATTTAAAATTGAAATACTATAAATGAGGTGGAGTTGATAAAACAAATAAACTGTAGGGTTTACTTAATTTAACCAATGAAAAAAGAAGCTTAGCGGCATCATTATAAACGCCAATGTTATAATAATAGAAAAGCCGTAACCTAAGCTGGTTAGCATTATATTATAACGTTTGTTGTGTACGCCAATAGTCCTGAATGCGCTTTGGAAGCCATGAGCAAGGTGATACCCCAAAGAGATGCAACCTAATACATATACAATCACTACCCATGTTTCGCTGAATTCTTCTTTCATCTTGTCATATAGATTGATTTCCTTACCTAATAAAAAGCCTTGATTAGCACGGTTAGGGAACCAAAAATCTGACAAATGGATAATTAAGAATATAAGGATGATAGTGCCTAGCAAACCCATACTGCGGCTGTACCATTTACTACCCCTGTTGCCATAGCTAACAGCGTACCCGATACTCCTTTTTTTTCTATTGGATAGTTCAAGCATCAAACCTTGGATAATGTGTAGCAACAGACCTGCGAACAAGCCTATTTCCAATATCCGGGGAACCACGTTTGCACCCATGAAGTGGGCACCTTTATTAAACATTTCCCCGCCATCGTTTGCCCATATACAGGCATTTAAACCAGCATGTACTATCAAGAATAAAATCAGGAAAATTCCGGTAAAACTCATTACTAGTTTTTTACCAATAGATGATGTGAAGGTCTCTTTCCAGGTCATTCAGCAAGTGTTTTTAGTTAACGTGTGCAAATGTAACGATACGATTAATCCTATCAACAGTTTAGTTGATGTTTATTTTCTACAACGATGCTGGGAATAATAAACTCGGCATTTTTAGTTAAACAAATAAAAAATAAAAAAAGTTGAGTAATGGAGAAAATTACAAAAATTTATAAAATATGGGGTAAGTAGTCAGTAGTCGGTCATCTGTCGTCAATTATTAAAACCCTGAAAGTGTGAAACAACTTTAGCCGCGGGTGCAACCCGTTGTATAGGCATAGTAGGGGTTTTTGATTTGGCAGATTCCCAAAAGTTGCCAAATCTCTATTCAAAAAATACTACCCCTTATACTCCCCAAATTCCTTCCTTAGCACATCCGATATTTCGCCGAGTGTGCAAAGGCTTTCTACTGCTTCTATTACTACTGGCATCAAGTTTTGGCCACTTTTGGCTGCTTGGCTAATATTGGCTAGGCAAAGCATGGCTTTTTCATTGTCTCGCTTGTTTTTGATGGCTTCAATCTTGGCTGTTTGTATTTTCCGGATGCTGTCATCTATCCTGAAAACGGGCGTATCATTTGTTTCCAAAGCTTGGAACTTGTTTACTCCAACCACAATCTGCTCCCCGGTTTCTACACCTTTTTGAAAATTGTAGGCACTCCGTGCAATTTCATCCTGCATAAAGCCTTGTTCTATGGCGGTTACACTACCGCCCATGGCATCTATAGTATGGATGATTTGCCATGCCTTTTCTTCCATCTCGTTGGTAAGGCTTTCTACAAAATAAGAACCCGCTAGCGGGTCTGCCGTGCCTGCTACTCCGCTTTCAAAAGCAACAACCTGTTGGGTACGCAGGGCTATCTGTGCTGCTTGTTCTGTGGGCAGGCTTAGTGCTTCGTCATAGCCATTGGTGTGTAGGCTTTGCGTGCCGCCCAAAACGGCAGCAAGTGTTTGTATGGTTACACGGGCAATATTGTTTAAAGGTTGCTGTGCCGTAAGCGTGCTGCCGCCCGTTTGGGCATGGAAGCGGAGCATCATTGCTTTGGGGTCTGTTGCCCCGAGGTCCTTCATAATTATTGCCCACATTTTCCGGGCGGCTCTAAACTTGGCTATCTCTTCAAAAAGGTTATTGTGTGCATTAAAAAAGAAGGAAAGCCTTTTGCCAAACACATTAATGTCCAGCCCTTTGCTCAAAGCGGCTTTAACGTATGCTTTGCCATTGCTAAGCGTAAAGGCGACTTCCTGAGCGGCTGTGCTGCCAGCTTCCCTGATGTGGTAGCCAGAAATAGAAATGGTGTTCCATTTGGGCAAATTAGCTGCGCACCACTCGAAAATATCGGTGATGATGCGCATGGAAGGCTTAGGAGGGTAGATATAAGTGCCACGGGCAGCATATTCTTTCAATATATCATTTTGGATAGTGCCGGTAATTTTTGTCAAGTCTGCGCCTTGCCGTTTTGCCAAAGCCACGTAAAACGCCAAGAGTATAAAAGCGGTGGAGTTAATAGTCATTGACGTGGATACTTTTTCTAGTTCTATCCCCTTGAAAAGTTCCTGCATGTCTTCCAGCGTGTCTATGGCTACGCCTACTTTGCCCACTTCGCCGTCTGAAAGGGCATGGTCGCTGTCGTAACCAATTTGCGTGGGCAGGTCAAATGCCACGCTAAGCCCCATTACCCCCTGTTTTAGCAGGTAGTGGTAGCGTTTGTTGCTTTCCGCTGCAGTACTAAACCCTGCGTACTGCCGCATTGTCCATAGCTTGCCACGGTACATGTCTTCCTGTATACCACGGGTAAAGGGGTACCGCCCAGGCAATGGGGGAGGGGCAATGCCCACGATAGACTCGGGGGTATATACAGGTTGTATTGCGATGCCGCTTTCTGTTTTCATAATCCCCTCCGCCCCTAAAGGGGACTTGTGGCACTTTAACTAATTGAAAAATAACTTATTCATAATAACCTTCTCCTTTTATCGGAGGTTTTTCAGTTCCCCATCAGGCGCGCAGGGGTACTACAACAACTTCTTAGCTTCAAAGCTAATCACCTCGCTTACTACCTCGTGCAGGGTTCCTCTTTTGTCGTTCATCAGGAATTCTAGCAATGACCTACTTAGGTCTATGCCGCTGGCAGTTGGCGGATGTATAGAAGCCAATTGGTTTACCAGCAACAGGTTTTGTTCTTTCAGGTTTTTTACTGCATCCCAAGCCTCTGCGCTAACGTATATCTGCTGTGTAATGTTATAATTAAATTCCTCGTTGATGCTTTGCACAATAGCCCGTTGCATATCCCTAGCTGTGAACTCAGGGTCGCTAACACGGCTGATAACGTTAGACAATGTAATCCTATCTATTAATAAAGCCAACCTTTCATAAGCTTGTAGCTGCATTACTTTGGATCCTTCTACTTTTTTTCCTTCCTCCGCCGCAGCCTTGCGCTGCAAATAAATGAGCCAAGCCACAAAACCAGCGATAGTAACGGCTACAAAAACGATGCTTATTAAACTATAATCCATGTTTATATTATTGTTTGCAAGCAAATGTAATGGTTTTACATTCTACCTTTTTATTGGCTGTTTAGCAAGGGTGCATAAAAGTTTTTCGCTTTGCCCTTTGCCTTTGTTCCTGCTTACTCTCCTTTTGCAGAGGGCTGGGGTGAGGTCTGGGTTTGGGTGAGGTTTAACTAAAAATGCAAAAAACTTTTATACACCCTTTTGCAATAAGAACAAGCTATTGGCTGCTTGTTGAGTAAATAGGTTATTGAGCTAAAAAACAACGCATTAACAAGTAAATTAAACAAATAATTGGCAGTATTCTATTGATATGTATATTGCATTGGCAATAGTTGAGTATTGCCAACGCTTTTTTATGGACGCACCTTTAGGATTGTTGGAAAGAATAAAATTAAAATGGATAAACAGGGGGCCGGCTTCAAGGTTTGTCGTCAATGCTGCATTGTGCGTGGTAGCTTGGAGGTCATTATATGTATATATATTGCAGCCAATCCAATTTCCAGATAAAATACTGACCCGTTTTATTGGGCATGGCACATTATTGATTATCAATTTTTTTAAAGCATCTTCGCTCCCGGCTGCTTATTGCATGGATGCCAGATTCGGGGATGGGGTGGTATTGTTAAGAAACCAACATGCAATATTAACAATTGGCAACGCCTGTAATGGGCTGGAACTGATGATGATTTATGCAGGCGTTATTGCTTTATTGCCCGGTAAATTTACTGTAAAGGCTAAATACATTTCTATCGGTTTTTTAATGCTGATGCTTGCCAATATGATCAGGTGCGCTGGCTTGGAATGGATTTATGAATTTTATCGGTCTATGTTTGAGACAACGCACCATTATTTGTTCACGCTAGTAATGTATGTAATAATATTTGCGGGCTGGGTTATGTATATCAACAAAGTAAAGAGGGATGCAAAAGGATAGTTTTTTTTGGGTTTGCATGGTGTTGAATATGGTGCTGCTATTGTTGTTTGTGATGCTTAAGCCAGCAATACATTTGCTGCCGGGTTTTGCCATGTATATACTTATAAAACTAGAACTAATAGTGCAAATTGCATTGGGGTTCTATGGCCTAAGTGTAAGCATAAACCGGAGCTTGTTTGCTTTTTTTACAAAATTATATGTCATATTGTTACTAGTGTATATACTATTGAAAATTCCAGCCTTGGCGTATTTAAACGACTACTATATTGTCGTGCCAAGCATGTTTACCCCGCTACCTTTCGTTGTTGCTTGGTTGCTGAACAAAGCTTTTTACGAAAAGCAAAATGAAGTATAACGGGAAAGGCTAACAGCTGTGAATAATTTTAAAGTATATTTGTTGTTAAGCAGCATTCAAAATCATGGAAATAGGGAGTAAAATTAAGCGGAGTTTTTTTCAATATACCATTACGGCTATCTATTTTGCTGTGTTGTTGGCAGAGTGCTATTTTTTATACAACCGAAATTATTATACTAGGGTTTATGTGCGGCCATTTTTAATGCCAATATTAATGTTGGTGTACATCCAGCAAATTATTTCGAGGAACCATTTATTATTAATTGCTGCAATGATAGCCGCTTGCCTGGCAGACACGTTCACGATACGTTTTGTGGTTTTTCATCAATGGATGGGGCTTGGCTTATACGCACTCTCTTTTTTCATGATGGCCATTTTATTCTTTAAGTTAGAATGGTTTTCTTTCAAAACCAGCAAGCTGGCATTGTTTATTTCATTGGTTGGGTTGCTCACATATATAGGCATAATGGAATACTTCATTAATAGCAGGAACCTGCTTATTTCCAACGTAAATGTAATTTTTATCTATGCTGGTTGCCTTGCCTTGCTTAGCCTTGCTGTGCTGAATATTTATTTTAACAACAAGACATACAATTTCACGTTTGCAGTGGTGGCAGTTGGCCTCTTGATTCTCGGCAATATTTCTTTTGAAAGCAGCCTTTTCGTATTTCACCGCAGGCATACATCGGTAGATGTAATTACTGCATTTTGCTACGGCCTTTACCAGTTTATCATGGTAGGAGGTATTATCAAGGTAAGGGACAAAATAATGGGTGCAGATTATTTTACCCATGAATAAACATCATTACAAACAAAAAATTTAGCCAGTTATATGGTTGTGTTGTCAAAAATCACTTGCAACAATTACAATCGCCTAGTGAATTGTAATTGTTAGTTCCAGTTTTGCCTATTCGGCTTTGCCCTTTTTGGTTAATGTTTCAAAAGCATCCGCAACTTATAAATCTACAAAAGTCTTTACATGCGGCTCATTCTTAGCTTGGCCAGCCAAACGATTTGCCAACTGCAAGGCTTGGCTGGCCTGCTGGCATTTTTGATGTATAGCCGCCAATTTTCTTTTTGCCATTTCTCGTTTCCTTTGGCTTTGTTGTAGCTGGGTTGCTGATAATTTACTGCCAAAGCATTATCAGCAACTTGCTGTGCTGCTACTAGAGCCGCTAGATTACTAGATAATGCCCTTCTTTCACAAACTGTTTCTGCCGCAGCATAGCCGCCTTTGGCAACTCCTACAATTTTTTCTCGGCTAATGCAACTGTGCTTTGCGAAAGAGAAAGGTAAAAAGCAAAATTTTCTTGCGGCCAACCATGTTTCTCGCGCAATTCCTGCAACTAATTCATGTTGTAATAATTTATTTGTAATAATGTTATTTATTCATTATTTTTTATTACAAAGTTGTAATAAAAATTTTGCAATAATCCTATTTATTACAAGAAAATTATTACAAGTGGAAGACAGCTATTTTTTGAAGGATTGGCGGAATTGAGTTGCATTTATTTATGAGCTAGCAGAAAACGGAACATAGCAAAAAGGTATCGAGGCCTATAATCAAGCAATCAAATTATATGAAAAAAGTTTATATAACAATGGCATTCACGCTTTTAATTTGTTTAGCAGTTAAATCGCAAACAGTAACTGACTATGACAATAATAGTTATCAAACTGTTGTTATTGGCAATCAAACTTGGCTAAAATCAAATCTTAAATCTACCCATTATGCCGATGGTTCTGCCATTGCAAATATTTATAGCTATAATAATGACACAAGCAATGCAACAACTTATGGCAGGCTTTATACTTGGAACAGTGCCATGAAGAATTATAGTGCAGAACTAAGCCAAGGTGCGTGCCCTTGTGGCTGGCATTTGCCATCGAACAAAGAATGGGAAGATTTAGCAGTTTATGCCTCTACACAAACAGGGCTAGGCCATTGGCACCCAAACTTGGGCAGGTAGCAGTAAATTTCTGCTGGGCTTTACTATGTATTCCGACAAACAGCGTAAAGCATATTAGCCATTTTATCTTATCCTAACTTAAGGTTTAGGTTCTTTCTTTTTTTGATATATAGTAGTGGTTATATGTCCATTCACATCTGTATATGTAAAATTGTACATGCTTGAATTATTCCAGTTATATTGTACTGTTCCCTTTTTACCATTCAGTATATAAGTCAGCAAATAACCATTATCCCCTACTGGCTGGCAGCTTTCTATAATAGCACCACGCAAGGGTGTTAATGGCGGTCTAACCGGTTTGGCATTTGGTTGTGGTGACACCTGATTTTCAGGTGCAGGCTTGCCGGCATCCACTTGTACTTTGCCTTTCATCGCCGCTATTAAATATGGGTAAGTATTGGTGCCATGATAATGATAATCTCCATTAGCTGTTATATGGCCATGGCATACATCAAGTGGCTGCATTGGCTTTCCATCTGGCTCCAAACTACCATATATAGCAAAGCCATCCAAAGCATAGGCAATAGGCAACTTGGCACTTGTTTGCAGATGCATAGGTGCTACATGGTAATGATAGTCATCGGCTCCACCGCAATGCCCTCCCCAATTATCCAATTCACCTGCTAGGTAAGCATCGTCACCTCTGTTGTTCAATGGATTAAAAATGGGCACGCCATTTACGGCCAAAGCTATGGCTCCACGCATGAAATTGGTTTGGGTATTGATGGGTTCATCTGCAAATACTGGTTGCAAGGGTATGCTCCATTGGTTATTGCCTGTATAGGTTTGCGGCAAAGGCACGTGCTGCTGCCAACTTTTTATACCCGCCATCATAGAATGATTGGGGATGCCATTGGATGCAACATAAAAAGAACTACTGTCCCAACTTGTTTTTACAGCAGGTTTATAAGCGGCAAACGCAGCATCCATAAAACTTGTACCGTTCTTTGGCGGAAGCTTTTTTACTGTTTTTACAAATGCATATGCACATAGTACCAATAAAATGCAACCTATTGCTACAGGAAAGCGAAGTTTGCGAGAATATGTATTCAATAAATGCTTTGAAACAAGTAAACTAACTATTAAAAGAAGAATTATCAAATAGAAGGGATTGCTACTAATCAACTCCTTATTATTGGTATTTGGCAAAGGGGCATTGTTTTGAACCAAATCTTGATTGTATTGCAATAATTTTTTTACTTTAAACCTGGCAAGTAATTGGTCTTGACAGTTGAGAGATTGAATTGCAATGCTACAGTGCATTCCATTCAATTGTTCCAAAACAATAGTGTCTTTGTTTCCTATTAGGAAATTTCCGTTTACTTGTTGGCCGTTCATCATTTGCCAAGTATTTAATTCATAGGCTTTATTGTAATGACCTCCTTCATGAGCAAAAATTGTACAAATAGAAAGATAAAAAAGTAGGGTAAGGGCAATCTTTTGGCTCAACGCTTTCATAATGGCAATAGTATTAACAAATAGACTATTTCTTTATTGCAAGGTTTAATAAAACTAATAAGTACAAGAACACTACCCCAATGAGAGCCAATTATTACCTCTTATATAATTATTGTCAATTAGGCCCGTCTTTCATAAGTATGACTGGTATCTTCACAATAAACCAGTTTACAACTGGCTTTCGCATCGTTCTTCCCGTCATTTCCAGGCACGGGCAACTTCCCGAAAATTATAAACTTTCGAGAAATTTGAATAGCTGCCCCGCTGACATCAACAAACAATATTTTGCCGACCTTTGACAAATGAAAGATTTGTTTCCATTTTACACTATCGGACACTTTATAAATCAACCATCAAACCAAACTGAATTTGAAATAATGGAGTTTGACAAAATGGAAGAACCTAACGTGGACGACATTCACAAACACATTTTTTACGAAATCCTTTGGACTGAAAAAGGCATCAGCAAACAGACTATCGACTATAAAGAATACGAAGTTTTACCAAACAGTTTGTTTTTCATTTCACCCAACCAAGTGCATCAGTTTGAAGAATGGAAACCATTAAAAGGTGGTACCATTCTTTTTACAGAAGACTTCTTTTTGCTAAACCATAACAACAAAAACAAACTTTTTGAGTTGAGCTTTTTAGATAACTTTTATGCAAATCCTTGCATTCAATTAGACAAGGCAAATTTTGCACAAATTAAGCAAACGATTGACCTGATTTCAAACGAGCAAAAACGAAAGGACAAAAGCCCAACCATCACCCAATCTTATTTGCATATTTTGTTGTCTCAAGTTCAGCGTTGTATTGACACTGAAACGGAAAAGCCAGTTTCAAAAAAATATCTTATTATCTTCAAGCAATTTAAAACCCTTTTGGACAAGTATTTTACTGAAAATAAAACGACTACTTTTTTTGCACAACAGTTAAATATCACTGCGCATCATTTAAACATAATTACTAAAAATGTAACAGGCAAAACCGCAAGCGAAGTTATCAGGGCAAGAAGCATTTTAGAAGCCAAACGATTACTAACTTTTGCCGATTTTACAGTTACTGAAATTGCAACACACCTCAACTATTTTGATAGTTCTTACTTCTCAAAACTCTTCAAAGCAGAAACCAACAAAACGCCAGCAGCATTTAAAAACGAAATGTCCGAAAAGTACCGAATAAGGTAGCTTCTGTTATAACAGCAACCTTTGCATTCACATCATCTTTGCATTGTCAATAGTGACACAAAATATAAAATTTTGAAAAGATGACAGAACAACAAATTCAAACTTCCGTTGAGGAAATTGTAGCATTAGCCCTTTCGGGTAAAGGAGCAGAAGCTTGGGAAAAATTCTATCACCAAGATGTAGAAAAAATTGATTTAGATGGGGCTATTATCCAATCGAAAGAAAAAGTTTTAGAAGCCAATCATTCGTTATTGAGCAACATTACTGATGTAAGAACCTATGCGCATGGCGGTACTTTGGTAAAGGGTAACCGAAGCTTTATTGTTTGGGATGTAGATTTTGATGTGAAAGGTGTTGGAACAATCAAAACCACTGAAGTCTGCATACAAGATTGGGAAGAAGGTAAAATTATTAAGGAACGTTTCTTTGCATAAACCAAACTATTATGACACAAAAAATCTGGTTTATCACAGGTATATCAAGCGGATTGGGCAAGTGTATTGCCCAATCCGTAATTGATAGTGGCGATTTTGTAATTGGAACCTTTCGCAATCAAATACAGGCAGACTCTTTTAATAACTTACACAAAGACGAAGCCTTTGCTTTGACTTTAGACATTACAAAACCTAACGAAATAGAAAAGGCATTTAAACTGATAACTGATAAATTCGGTAAAGTTGATGTGTTGGTAAACAATGCAGGTTTTGGTTTTGCAGGGGCAATTGAAGAAACAAGCACAGACGAAACAAGAGAAATTTTTGAAGCAAATTTCTTTGGTACTTTGCAATTAACACAAACTTTTTTGCCATTATTCAGGCAACAAAAAAGTGGACACATTATTCAAATTTCTTCTCATGGAGGTTTTAAAGCATTCCCAGGTTTTGGTATTTACAATGCCAGCAAATTTGCGTTAGAAGGTTTCAGCGAAGCATTGGCAATTGAAGTTGCACCACTTGGTATAAAATTAACCATTGTAGAACCTGGACCTTTTAGAACAAACTTTGCAGGCAGTTCATTTAAACAAGCCAAAAGAATTATTGAAGATTACAAATCAACAGCTGGCGTATTTAGAGAAAGAATGAAACAAGTGGACGGCAAACAAGAAGGCGACCCAATAAAAGCAGCACAAGCCATTATCGACATTGCCAAACTTGATACACCACCACTAAGACTGCCATTAGGAAAAATTGCAATTATTTCTCTAACAACAAAGTTAGACAGCGTACAAAAAGACATGAACAGTTTTAAAGACATTGCAGAAAGCGCAGTATTCGCATAATAGGCAGACACAAAGCCACTACGCCCAATATTGGTATTGCCGCAAGCAGGTCGTGACGGAATAAACTTCATCTTTTTCATCTTTATTTGGCTTTACTTCCAGCGTGATGTTTTATTTCTAGCTAAGGAAAAAACATCGGCAATATTGCAATAAGTGGGATTCGGTTACGGGCTGACAGTTACGAACAGGACAGGAACTTAACCCAATGAAAGCCAATTATTACCTCTTATATAATTATTGCCTTGTTTAAATATTGTATAGGGTTTGTCTTGAAAGGCTAAACCTATATTTGTCTATCGGCATTTACATTTACTTAAGCAATGAACAAAAAGCAACAACATATCCCAAGCCTTCTACGGAAATTGTCCGTACTGGTTTTGTATGCCAGTTTTTTTGTTGCACAATTGTCTTTCAATTATAGTATTGGCAGCCAGCTATATGCTTCTTACGTTCAAGCAAATACGAAGAATTCATCTACTGCTTCCATAAAGCAGGTAGATAAGCATAACGACACTAAAGTCAATATCCGTTTAAACAAACGTTTCCAACCAGAAAGCTTTGTATTGGGTGATGTTCCCGTTGCACCTGCACCTATCAATGTATTGCTTTCAAAACCAGTTTTTGGTTATACCACTCCTATCATACTACATAGCCAACTTATTGTTGGGTACTTGCGTGGGCCACCTGCTATGCATCTCTTCATCGCATAGATACAGGCATACAGTTAGGCTTATAAAGGAGTAATGTATAGTTTCCCCTTGCCTACATGCCCATTCCCTCATTTTTACATGATTATTTATGGCTTCTTTTCAAAAAGGGAAGCGGTGGCACTTGCTGGCTATTTGGCTATGCCTGCCCACACTATCCCTATTTGCACAACAAAAATATACACTGCCCAGCTTGATAGACAGTGCAGAACATTACCTGCCTTTACTGCAACAAAAAACTGCCATTATAGGGGCGACAAAAGCACAAGTTACAGATACCAAGCATTCCTTCTTGCCACAACTGAGGGTAGCAGAACAATTGAATATAGGTTCAGACAATTCATTGGGCGGCGGCTATTTCCCATTGGGTATTGTGCCTTCCACATCTGGCGGCATAAGGGCAGACAATAGTTTTCAGCCTGCCACAGGCAATGTAGCTGTATTGTATGGCGAGTATGATTTGGCCACTTTTGGCTTGAAAAAAGCTCAGGTAGATAATGCCATTGCTTATACAGGCCTTGCCAATGCAGACCTGCAAAAAGAAAAATACCTGCTCTCCTTAAATATTGCCCGGTTGTACCTCAATATACAAAAAAGCCTCTACCGCCTAAAGGCCGATGAACAGAATGTGGACAGGTATCAAAGTATTTATACCGTGATACAGGCACTTACCCTAAGCGGCATAAAGGCTGGGGCAGATTCATCGTTGGCAAAAGCAGAATTGTCTAAAACCCGCATTGGTTATAACCAGACGTTGGGATTGATCAACCAGCAAAAACAGCAATTGGCTTACCTCACGGGTATCCCTGCCGCAAATTTGATGTTTGATACATTGGTAAACAAAACAGTCAATACCAATTTGGCAATCAACTTTCTGGCAATGGATACCTTGGGCAATCCGTTGATAGATTTCTATGCAAAAAGGAATGCCATTTACAATGCGAATGAGCGGGTAATTAGAAAAAGCTATTTACCTAAAATATTGCTGGCAGGTAGTACCTGGGGCAGGGGCTCCAGTATTCAATATAACGACCAGTACAAAGGTTTGCAGGAAGGTTTGGGTTACCAGCGGTTTAATTATATGGTGGGCGTGGCTGTTACATACAACTTGTTTGACGAGTTACACAAAAAAGACAAACTGGCCATTAACCATTTTCAGCAGCAAGCGGGCGATTACGAATTGCAGCAGCAGAAATTAGCCCTTGCTTCTGCCAGTTTACAGGCAGACAATGCCTTGCAAACCACAGAAGCCAACCTGCGGGAAATACCTGTGCAATTGGCATCGGCTGAAGCTACTTATCAGCAGAAAGTGGCACAATACAAAGCAGGGTTGATTTCATTGATAGACCTTACCAATGCCTCTTTTGTGCTCTATCGCTCACAAACGGACTATATAGAAACCCGTAGTGATTGGTACTTGGCACAGTTGGACAAAGCCGCTGCAACTGGCAACCTGAATCAATTTATACAGACAATCAAATAGTTTTTTCATTATAAACGCATTGTAAGCAATTCAAGCAGGTGAAATACTCTTTGCCTCCTTGCCCATTGCCTCTTTGCCTCCTTAAATTATTATTATGGTACGCACAGCATTGCAACGCCCCATCACCATCCTCGTGCTATTCGTGGGTTTGTTGTTGTTTTCGGTGATGGCCATACGCACCATCCCGATAGATATTTTTCCCAAGTTAAACTCCCCCACCATCTATGTAATAGAGCAGTATGGTGGTATGAGTGCCAAGCAAATGGAAGGCTTTTTTAGCACCAAAATGCAAGACCAGTTCCTGTATGTAAACGGTGTTAAGAATATTGAAAGCAAGAATATACAGGGCTTGACCCTATTAAAGCTCACTTTTTACGAAAGCACAAACATGGCCGAAGCCACGGCGCAGGTAGCTTTACAATCCAACAGGATGATAGCGTTCTTTCCACCGGGTTCTTTACCTCCAACGGTAGTGCGGTTTGATGCTTCTTCCTTACCTGTGGGTGAATTGGTTTTTAGTAGCCCCACTAAATCGCTGGAAGAAATGTTTGATTTGGCTTTAACCCGTGTAAGGCCACTATTCGCAACCGTTCCTGGCCTTTCCGCAGCCCCAGCTTTCGGTTCCAATGCACGGACAATCGTGATAAAAGTTGACCCACAAAAGTTAAGCACCTACAATGTAAGTGCCGATGAAGTGGTAGATGCCATTGCCAAAAACAATTCTGTAAGCCCATCGGGCAATTTGAGGGTAGATAGTACCATGTACATTACTTCCGTAAACTCGCTGGAAAATAAAGTAAGCCAGTTTGAAAACATTTCCATTAAAAGCAATGGCACATCCTCCGTGAATATAAGCGATGTGGCAAAAGTAGCAGATGCTGCAGACATCACCGTTGATTACGCACTGGTAAATGGTAAGCGTTCTGTATATATCCCCGTGGTAAAAACAGCCGATGCTTCTACATGGGATGTTGTGCAGAATTTGCGGGCAAAGCTGCCCGAAATGCAAAGCCTGTTGCCTGATGATGTAAAAATTAGCTATGAATTTGACCAAAGCGTATTTGTAACCAATTCTGCCAAAAGCCTGATGACGGAAGGTATTCTAGGGGCGATTTTAACGGGGCTGATGGTGCTACTGTTCCTGCGGGATTGGCGGAGCAGTGTTGTGGTAATTGTTACAATTCCTATTGCTATCATGAGTGCTGTTTTCTTCCTCAACCTTGCCGGGCAAACCATCAATATCATGACCTTAAGTGGATTGGCATTGGCTATTGGGATATTAGTGGATCAGGCAACGGTAACTATTGAAAACATCCACCAGCACTTAGAAATGGGTAAGAATAAAAAGCAGGCTATTTTAGATGCTTGTGAAGAAATATCATTCCCTCTGCTCCTTATATTGCTTTGTATCCTGGCTGTGTTTGCACCAGCATTGGTAATGAGTGGTGTTCCTAAAGCCATGTTCCTGCCCTTGTCATTGTCCATAGCGTTTGCAATGATTGTGTCCTATATCGCAGCGCAAACATTGGTACCAGTAATTGCCAACTGGTTATTGAAGGAAGAAATGTACCAGTATCACCACAAGGGTGTACATGCCCACGCAGGCCTCGATTTGGATAAAGAAGAAGCAACACAAATAAGTGAACATAATAAAGAGGAACATGCACATCCCGAAGAAAATGGGTTCTTCCAAAAACTCAAAGTAAGCTTGGGTAATTGGTTGGAAAAGTGGATGCCCAAGCGCAAATGGATAGTAATAGCTTATCTGGTATTTGCTTTTGGTGCAGCAGCTATTTGTTTTGTAGTCATCGGAAAAGATTTGTTACCTAAAACAAACAATGGGCAATTGCAGCTTCGCATCCGTGAACCAGATGGCACGAGGCTAGAGGTAACGGAACGCACTACAAAATCTGTATTGGATATTATTGATTCTACCGTACACGGTCATGTGGAAATTACATCTGCTTATGTAGGGTTAGTACCGAGCAATTTTGGCACAAGCAACCTGTACATTTTCAATAGCGGCACGCATGAATCTGTAATTCAGGTAAACCT
This sequence comes from Parasediminibacterium schistidii, assembly GCF_046546515.1. NCBI lineage: Bacteria > Pseudomonadati > Bacteroidota > Chitinophagia > Chitinophagales > Chitinophagaceae > Parasediminibacterium > Parasediminibacterium schistidii. The sequence goes on from NZ_JBKHKJ010000004.1 coordinate 38,233, forward strand.
GAAAGAAGAGTACAAAGTAAAAATGGAAGATTTGAAGGAAGAATTGCGCAAGCGTATTGCTGTTGCATTCCCTTCTATCAAAATCTCTTTCGAGCCAATAGAATTGACAGAAAAAATCATGGCACAAGGTGCTTCCACCCCAATTGAGGTAAGGGTATCTGGAAAGAATATGACGGACATAAAGAACTATTCTGCCTTGTTATTGAACAAGTTAAAAGGTATTGATTTCCTGCGGGATGTACAAATAGCACAGCCCTTGCATTTCCCAACGATTAATATTACCGTTGACAGGCAGAAGCTCTCACTCATGGGGTTGTCACTTGACAATGTTTCCCGTAGCATTACCGCCAGCACATCTTCTAGTCGGTATACAAGCAAGAATTTCTGGTTAGATAGTAAAACTTCTTACACATATCAGACGCAAGTGCAAGTACCTGAATATATTATGAACTCTGTGGAGGAATTGCAATCAACCCCTTTGGTAAAAGGGCAGGCTAGGCCTGTATTGTCCGATGTGGCTATCCTATCTATTGACAGCCTTCCCGGAGAATATGACCGTAGTGGCCCCCGTAGGTTTGTAACTATCAGTGCTAATATATTTAAAACAGACTTAGGCACTGCCACCAATGCCGTACAAAAAGCCATCAATGAAGTAGGCACACCGCCGCTTGGTTTAATTACGGAAGTAAAAGGCATGTCTTCCCTGCTTACGGAAACTTTAGGATCATTACAAACAGGACTATTGGCAGCAATTGTGGTAATTCTCTTACTACTTGCCGCTAATTACCAATCCTTTGGTGTGGCAGTGGTTGTACTTAGTACCGTGCCTGCGGTGCTACTTGGGGCAATGCTTTTGCTATTGGCAACAGGTGCAACGCTCAACCTGCAATCCTATATGGGCATCATCATGGCGGTTGGCGTATCAGTGGCAAATGCTATCTTGATTGTTACCAATGCCGAGGCATTAAGGCTGGAATACAAAGACCCATTCAAAGCTGCCACGGTGGCGGCAAGTGTTCGTCTCCGCCCCATTTTGATGACCAGCCTCGCCATGATAGCAGGCATGATACCCATGGCCAGTGGCATGGGCGAATCTGGCGACCAGTCAGCCCCATTAGGCCGGGCAGTTATTGGCGGTTTGGCTGCTTCCACCTTTGCCGCATTGTTCATCGTGCCTTTGGTTTATGGTTGGGTGCAACAAAAAACCTCTTTTAAATCGGTGTCGTTATTGCCGGAAGAAACATTCACCACAAAGTAATTTTTAACCACAATGAACACAAAGTAAAGCAACCATTATTCGTGCTTATTCGTGCATTCGTGGCAAATAAACTCATGCTCTTAATGGCAAAAAAACAAAAAACATCAATTATGAAATATTATATCATCCCAGTTTGCTTAGGCTTACTATTCGCAGCCTGTTCATCAGACAAAAAAGAAAAAGAGGAAAAGGTGGTTACCAAACCCACTACCCCCATTTATCCCCTCGCATCAGTGGAAAAAGGTGGGGTAGCCACGGTATTAAAACTTCCCGCGCAGTTAGCGGCTTACGAGGAAGTCAGTATTTTTCCCAAGGTAAATGGTTATGTAAAAAGCGTATTGGTAGATATGGGTACAAAAGTTACGCAAGGCAGTCTACTCATGGTATTGGAAGCCCCCGAATTGGAACAAGCCGCCCTGCAGGCCAAAGAAAGATATGCCCGTAGCCGGGCAGATTTTTCTATTGACAAAGAACGCTACCTCCGTTTGCAGGAAGCCGCAAAAACCGCAGGTGCTATTTCGCCGTTGGACTTGTCAACTATCAAGGCAAAAATGGATGCCGACAGTGCCCTGTGCAATGCAGAACATGCCAATTGGCAAATGCAGCAAACCATGTTGGGCTACCTGCGTGTAACCGCACCGTTCACAGGTGTAATAACAGAAAGGAATGTTCACCCCGGAGCATTGGTAAGTGCTTCCGCCAAAGACAAGCCCATGCTGGAACTGAAACAAATAGCCTACCTCCGTTTGCAAGTGGACATACCCGAAGTAATAGCCGCCAACCTAAAAAGCAAGGACACGGTTTCCTTTTTTGTAAATGCCTTCCCCGGTAAGAAAATGACAGGCTTTATTACCCGCAAGGCAGACAATATCACAGCCCAATACCGCAGTGAACGGATGGAAATAGATGTGTTGAACGTAGATGGCGCATTAAGTCCAGGAATGTTTGCCGATGTGGTATTGTATTCAAAAGGCAATGCTAGTGCCATGTATGTACCCAAATCGGCCGTGGTTACCTCCACCGAGCGCAAATATGTATTACTGGTAAAAGACGGTAAAACCCAAAAGATAGATGTAAGCACCGGCAATGAAACCCCGGGAAAAATAGAAGTCTATGGCAATTTACAGCCCGGCGACAAAGTGATTGCCACAGGCAGTGATGAGATTAAGGAGAGTGGGATGTAGTTTTTTGGCTTACGCATGCTCAATGTTACAAGCAAAAACGGTGAAGTAAGCTACAGCACTCTTTCAACTGCAATAATAGGAAAGGCAGCAGCAAGCATTGCAGTTTATCCTAACCCGTTAGTGGGCAAGGCACTGAATGTTGCATTCAACAACTTGGGTGCAGGCAAGTACACTGTTGCTATCTACACTGTCCTAGGCAATAAGGTATTTGAAAAGTCAATTACCCACAATACGGGAACTTTGGTTAAGCAATTAGCCATCGGCATTTACCTTGCCTCTGGTACTTATACAGTACGTGTAAGCAAGCCCTGACGGCATTGTATAAAGCAAATGTCAAATCGTTGTCCATAATGGGTCTGCCTAGAAAGGCAGCCTTTTTTTGTGGTCATTTTTATGCTTGGTTTTTAATAGTGCCAACTAGGTAGTATACTTCATTTTGAAATAGAAAGTTATTTTAAAAGTATTACTTGGTTAGGTTTTTTGTTTGCAGCCCATATAGCAACAAAAAAAGCAAAGTGATGCCAATACCTATGTAGGAAGCAAAGCCCGATAAAAAAGAAGAGCCTACAAACAAAAACAAACCTATATAGGGCAATAAACTGCCTAGGCAATAGCTATAAAAGCCACTCATTTTCAGTTTGCGCATTTCTATTGCCCCAAAAATGCACAGCAAATACCCTAAAATAGACAAAGTGTAAACAGGCACTTTATTTGCATCCATTTTTTGTGCAAGGTCTAGTGCTTCAGGGCTAAACATTTTCTTTGCAAAATCAGGCATTTTTTCAAACTCTGGCTTGCTAATGGTTTCCTGCATTTTTGCAAGGTTTTCACTACTTTTTAAATAGCCATATATCCCGAATACTGTCAATAATCCACTGCCAATAAAGGTGAGGATAGTCAGTGTATTAATACCGGAAGGCAACCTGCCTTCGTCCATTTCGCTTTCAAAGCTAGATGCCATGATGTTTAATTTTTTTTGGGTTAACTATAGGGTAAAGATATTAATCAGTTCATAATATTCAAAAACTTATTCACTTTTTTGAATGTTAACCCACAAAGTATTTTATTGCATTATGGATGCTCCCCAAAGAATTATAATTAAGGATAATCACTTTTGGCTATCTGCCGATAAATCTGTTTATTGGGAAGAACAGCGAGCTTTGATCGTTAGTGATTTGCATTTTGGCAAGTCAGGCCATTTCCGGAAGGCTGGCATCCCTATACCAACTAGTTTATACAAAGAAGACTTGCAGTGCTTGCTTAGTAACCTTATGTATCACAAAGCGGCTCAATTAATAGTAGTAGGGGATATGTTTCATAGCATAGCCAATAAGGAGTTGGAGCTGTTTAAGCGTTGGCGCAATGATATGCCTAGCGTAGCGGTTCATTTGGTAAAAGGCAATCACGATATCCTTAGTGCTGAATGGTACAAGGAAGCAAATATTTTCATTCATAACCCCTCGCTTCTAATAGATGGCATTAGGTTTATACATGATCTGCCATTATCAGAAGAAACACATTCGGCATATTACAATTATACTTTCACAGGGCATATACATCCTGGTATCCGGTTTAGCGGGGGCAGTAGGCAAAGCCTAGTTTTTCCTTGTTTTTATTTTGGGGAAACCCATGCCATATTGCCCGCTTTTAGCCGTTTTGCAGGTGCGGTTTGCATTAAATCAAAAAAAACAGACACTGTTTTTGCAATTGTGAATAATACTCTTATAAAAGTGTAAAGTTTTGCCCCTCGTCTTTGTTCTTGCCCCTCTCCGAAGGAGAGGGGTTGGGGTGAGGTCTCTAAAATAAATAGTATTAACTTAATTAGGTCTGAATACTTATTACTATCCTGCTGCCTAAAACTGGTACAATACATTCAACCCAATAAAATCTGCCTCGTCGGAGTGTGCACGGAAGCAAAAGCCGGGTTGCCAATGCTTGTTTATCAAATACCTGAAACTATGCTGGTGGAAATAATCATTGTAAAATGCAGGATGCGTTGTTAAGTATCTTCCTATTACTTGGCTAATAATTACCCGCCCTAATAAAAACTCGTGTCCTATATACAACCCAGCAAGCGTTGACGAATGTTTGTTGGGGTCTATTGAAAAACCTGGAATTGGGGGGTCCACAAGCAAGTTATTATAATATACCTGGAGGCCTGCAACCAACCCGTGGATGCGCCCTATTTGTTTAGCTGCCTCTACAAAGCCTCCCGTAGCATAAGTTCGCTGATAGCCCATGGTAGCACCTGCATAATCTTGCTTGGCAACATACAAAAGCCCGAGGCGATAATCTATCGGCCTTCCTTTCCAATATTTATCGTGTACCCTGTGGTATTTGGGCAGTATGCTGCCTTCTGGGCTATAAACAACAGTTGCTGCGCCTGTTATCCAGTTTAGCCCACGGTTGGGCCTTTTGATATTGCCGTTAGAGATGTGGTTCAAAGCACCATTTAGTTCCAGCGATATGTGTTTAGAAAGGCGTAAACCCCAGCCGCCCCCTAGTTGCAAATATGGGTTGATATGCAGGCTGAAATTTTGGTTGAGTGTATCTATTGGAGAGTTTGGGTCAAAAGGGTTATCGGAATAACAGAAGCCAATAGTAGCCCTGAAATGGAAGGAAAGGAAATTGTTGACACGGTAAACGGGCTGCACAAAATACGCCGCCATGAAAGAATTGCCCAATATGGGGGTGCCATAATGGAAATATTCCAACTGCAAACCCATCCGTGGGTATGCACTGCAAAGGTGGTAGGTGGCAGAGTCTTTTGCTTGCTTGCTTATCTCAAAGCCAAAACCAATGGGGTGTGCACCGCCAATAGGCCGCACGGCGGGTGTGTGTACTACCGTGTTGCCATAATCTACTTTTAGGGCAAATACAGTTGCCGCAGGGGTGCTTTTTTTATATTCAGGGGTTAGCTGGGCAAAACTTGCTATGGCAAGAATGGTAAAAAATGAAGATAGCAGTAGCGGCTTGTGCATGATAAATGTAAACTTTTATTGCAGTGTTTTAGTAATTGAATAATATATGATGCTTGTTTATATCAGTTTGCTGTTTCGCCTCTACTATTTGGCGTAAATGTGAAATTCTTTTGTGCCACATAGCTAAATGCCACCACAAACACAGTTGTCAATAGCTTGGAAGGCAAAGGGCTCCATCGGAAAGTATCTATAAATAATTTCAAAAAGCCATAGTTCAATACTAGGCAGAAAAGCACCACGGAGAAATATTTGAACAACTGTTTCGATTTTTTTACCGATGTTTCTTGGAAAACAACATACCTACTTAAATAAAAGCCGGTTGGGAACGTAACTAGGAAACCAGTAAGGAATGCAGCAATATGCGCACTGATAATAAGGTTGGGGAATATAGACGGGAAACTAATGGGCTGTGCCTTGAAAATATAATTGTACGACACGAAAAAAACGGTAATGTCAAGCGAAGTATTGAAACCGCCACAGGCTGCATACCTGAATGTTTGCAGCGGCATAAATTTTTTGAATAATGGGTACAGCAAATCTATAAACGACAAAAGAAAGCCACGGGTTGTGTTGTGTAATTTTTGCATAAATGGCGGCGAAGTTAAGGGTTAAAAACAGTTAGTTTTGCAGCCCACAAATGTTAAAAGAGCAATGAGCATAGCACAACAGATAAAGCAAGCCACCGCAAAAGCCATAGAAAGCCTATACAATGTATCGTTGGCTGAAAATGTTATTTTAGTAAATGCCACGCAACCTGCTTTTGAAGGCGACTACACAGTGGTATTGTTTGCATTTGTAAAACAATTGAAAAAATCGCCCGATGCACTGGGGCAGGAACTTGGTAGTTATTTAGTAAGCAATTACCCACAGTTGTTTACTGGGTTTAATGTTATAAAAGGCTTTTTGAATATTTCGGTTAAGGATAGCTATTGGCTTGTTTTTTTGCAGCAGCAATACCAAAACCCGCAATACGGCATGGCAGAAAAGAAGGGGGGTAAGGTAATGGTAGAATATTCATCGCCCAATACCAACAAGCCGCTGCACCTCGGGCATTTACGCAATAATTTCCTAGGCTGGAGCATTGCCGAGATATTAAAAGCCAACGGCAATGAAATAGTGAAAACCTGCATCGTAAATGACAGGGGCATACATATTTGCAAAAGCATGATTGCTTGGCAGTTGTTTGCCAATGGGGCAACGCCCGAAAGCACAGGCATGAAAGGCGACCATTTTGTGGGAGATTACTATGTGAAGTTTAACGATGCCTACAAAGCCGAGGTTGAAGCACTAACAGCTCAGGGTGTAGCAAAGGAAACTGCTGAAAAGCAAGCCCCCATTATGCTGGGGGCACAGAAAATGCTGCTTGACTGGGAGAAGGGCGACATGGGCGTGATGGCACTCTGGGAAAAAATGAACGGCTGGGTATATGCTGGCTTTGCCGAGACCTACAACAAAATAGGAACCGACTTCGACCGTACTTATTACGAAAGCCAAACCTATTTGCTGGGTAAAGACCTTGTGGACAAAGGATTGGAAAAAGATGTTTTTTACCAGAAGGAGGATAGCAGCGTTTGGATAGACCTTACCCAGGATGGATTAGACGAAAAAATTGTGCGCCGGAAAGACGGCACTTCTGTTTACATAACACAGGACATTGGGCTGGCCGTTGACAAATACGAAGAATACCATTGCGACAAAAGCATTTATGTGGTAGGCGATGAGCAGAACTACCATTTTAAGGTATTGAAACTGATATGCCAAAAACTGGGCTTGCCATCTGCCAATGGTATTTTCCACCTTAGTTATGGCATGGTGGAACTGCCTACGGGCAAAATGAAAAGCAGGGAAGGCACTGTTGTTGACGCTGATGATTTGGTAGCTGAAATGATTGCCATTTCCAAGCAAAAAACAGAAGAATTAGGCAAGGTAAAAGATTTTACCCCAGCGGAGTTGACGGAACTGTACAACACAATCGGCCTTGGTGCTTTAAAGTTTTTCCTTTTGCGGGTTGACCCTAAAAAGAAAATGGTATTTAATCCTGAGGAAAGCATAGAATTTCAAGGTTTCACGGGGCCATTTGTTCAGTTTATCCATGCAAGGATAAAAAGCATCCTGCGGAAAACAGTTTCGCAGGGGGAAACAATACCAGCCATAGATACAAATGGCACTTTGTTGCCACTAGAAAAAGCCATCATAGTAGAATTGGAATTATTCCCTTCTATTATACATGATGCAGCCACAGAATACGACCCTTCTAAAATTGCCATTTATGTGTATGGGCTAGCAAAAACATTCAGTTCCTTCTATTCCGAATTGTCCATTGCCAATGCCGAAACGGTGGAAAAGAAAGCATTGCGTTTGCAGTTGGCACAATTAACCGCACATGTATTAAAAACAGGCATGGAATTGCTAGGGGCAGGCGTGCCAGAAAGGATGTAAATAAATTGCTACCTCGCTCGGTATAGGGTTCCAAAATAAAAAGTGATGCTTGGCGTTGTTGGGAGGCTAGGCCGAGCGGGGGAAATTGAAGACCTAAGCTAATATTTGAAATGTTTTTTTTCTGCATTTTTCGTGATTTATTTTTTTTAAAAACAGTCTTTTTTGCATATAACTCATTGATATTCAGTTGTTTATGTTTTTTTGAGCCTCATTTTTTATTATAATTTAAGTGAATTTTATGATAGTTTATTGATAATGGAATAATAGTCTTATGATATTAAACTGATAATTTATTGATAAGAAACAATTAAGATTTTGATGGTGGATTATCATTTTCCCAAGCCAACCATCCGTTGCGAGGATAAAGGTCAAGATACCCTAGTTCCTCATTTAATGTAAAATTGGCATGAATAGGTACATAGCCCAAAATAAAAATCCTATATGGGGGAAATATGCCCCCATGAGCATCCAAAAATGCCCCCATATAGGATTCTTGTTGAGCAGCAAACAGCAAGGCATTTAATTAAATATTTCCTGCTTCTGCCAAATAGAAAACAACAAAAAACGGAATTTTGAAACGCACCCCCCTCCTGAACTAGCTAATCTGCCATCGGTTCGTTGTTTGTCGGAGACAACGTCCTAGGAAGGGAGGGCACAAGCGACACGCTTGCGCCACCAACGAGGTTTGTTTAACGCGGACTAGCTGGGGAAAATTATTTTGACAACGTTACAAAGACACAAGTGGCCAGCTAAAGCTTAACAATTGCGCCAGTGGAATCTTATTTATTCCCATCTTCCTTCTCCTTCAATTTCAGCGTATTTGTTTTTGGGGGATAGGCGGGCTGTTCCTCTGTGTCAGGCTTAAAAACACCTTGGGGCTGTGCGGGGTTCTTTTCATTGTATCCTTTTTTTACTTGGTCTTCGGTTGTGGTTTTCTTGGGGCGTGGCATATAATAATGTTTTTAGGTAATGCCATTAAATCCGTGCCAGCATTTTTTTTCCTGCTTTTTTTTATCGCAAGCCAGGGTTGGATGAAAATGTTATCCCGTGTGTGCAGACACCGCTAGTGCACTTCATAACTTCGTGATGCAGGCGCAATCGTGTCGCTTGTGCCTTTCAATTGCTTATTTTGAGATATTAGCCAAAGCAAACCCGCCACAGGCGTGCCGCAGCAAACCCTATATCGCTTGGCGTAGCGTTCCAAAATAAAAAGTGGTAATCGACGAGTCGGGAGACTACACCGAGGGGGAATAATTTCAAATTGAATAAATGGAAGTAATGCTTTCAATCTGTATAAGCGAAAAATTGTGAGCAAACGCCAGTAATTATATTACTATTTGCAGTTAATGTTAAACTAATAGGTAACTTACATAAATATTAATAAAAGTTTATTGTGTGGCATAAGTATGAATTGATGCTTCCTATTAACCAATAGACAAGTCAGTCCAACCAAAAATTTTCCTGTTTTTTTTTAATTTCTTAATCTTAATGGTATAACAAACCGCTATTGTATGAATAAAATTAATCCAAAAAAAAATGCTGCTCATCATAAGCAATTACAAAAGTGCCCAACCGGCATCAAAGGTTTTGATGAAATTACCGAGGGTGGTCTTCCGAAAAACAGGGCCACTTTAGTCAGTGGGAGTGCCGGCTCTGGAAAAACACTTTTGGGGATTGATTTTTTAATTAATGGTGCAATCAAATTTAAAGAGCCAGGCGTCTTTATGTCATTTGAAGAGACAGAAGATGAACTTTATACAGACGTGGCTTCTCTCAACTTGGATTTGCAAGGGCTTGTTTCACAAAAAAAAATTTTAATAGAACATGTGCTTTTGGAGAAAAAAGATATTCAGGAGACCGACTTTAACCTTGAAGGGCTATTTGTTCGTTTAGAACTTGCCATTGATTCCATTGGTGCCAAACGGGTTGTTTTAGATTCTATTGAATCTATTTTTGCAGGCATTACAGATGTCGGCATTCTTCGGTTAGAAATAAAAAGACTTTTCAGGTGGCTTAAAGAAAAACAAGTTACTGCAATTGTTACCGGCGAGCCGCTACAAGAAACGTATACCCGCCATGGCTTGGAGCAGTACATTTCTGATTGCATCATTTTATTGGATAACAGGGTTAATGAACAAATTGCCATCCGCAGAATCCGGATAGTTAAATACCGTGGCTCAAAACATGGAACAAATGAATATCCTTTCGTAATTGATAAATATGGTCTTTCAGTAATTCCCATCACTTCGGCTGGTCTTGATCAACCAGGTACAGGTAAAAAAGTTTCCACAGGAATTCCGTCGTTAGACAAAATGTTCAGGGGGGGTAAACCAGGTTATACAAGAGGGAGTACGGTACTTGCTTCAGGTACTGCAGGCACCGGAAAAACAAGTTTAGCTGCTTCATTCGCATTAGCAAGTTGTAAACGTGGAGAACGCTGTCTTTTCTTGTCCTATGAAGAATCGGCTGGGCAACTCATTCAAAATATGGGTTCTATAGGTCTTCATTTTGAACCAATGATAAAAAAAGGGCTCTTAAAGATCGTATCTACTAGGCCTTCGTTTTTTGGTTTAGAGATGCATTTGCTCGATTTATATAAACTCATTGCAGAATTTAAACCAAAAGCAGTTGTTATAGATCCTCTTACAAGTCTTATTGGAGAGGGTGACCAGCGTGAAATACGATCCATGATTACCCGTATGATTGATCTTTTAAAATCAAATGGTATTACCAGCTTTTTTACAAGCCTTGTTTCATCAGCTGCACAAAATGATACAAGCGGAGAAATCGGGGTATCCTCTTTAATCGACACCTGGATAGTAGTAAGAGAATTAGAAGAAGATGTAAGCAAAAAACGTATTCGTGGACTTTTTATTGTTAAGTCTCGTGGCACGGGCCACGATAGTGATGTACATAAATTGATTTTAAGTGATGATGGCATTAAATTAATGCCAATGGAAGGTGAATCTATACAGATAGCCAATAAGGAAAAGAAGGTTGGTAAAAATGTTTCTGAAAGTCAAAAATTAACCAAACAAGATAATGGTGAATAATAAAAAAAAAGGTGGAAGGTCAGCCGAAGATATAGGAACATTGCACCCTACATTGATTGTTGGCATTGGCGGCTCAGCCGGAGCACTTAACGCTTATAAGGCTCTGCTGGACGCAATGCCGGCTGATACAGGTATGGCGTTTGTCATTATCTCTCACATGAACCCTACTGCCAATAGTCAATTAGCTGAGATTCTGTCTCGGCATACGAAAATGCCGGTAAAAGTGGCTTCTATGGCGATGCCGGTTCTTGCGAATCAGGTTTACGTAATTCCTCCAGACGCTGATATACTCATTGAAAATTACACCTTCAAAGTCATCTCTCCCCGCTCTGTTGGGCACAAGCAAATAGATGTATTTTTTGTTTCTTTAGCAGAAGCAATGGGCGTGCGTGCAATTGGCATTGTCCTTTCTGGGTATGATGGCGATGGTACTGAGGGCTGCAAACACATCAAGGCAAATGGAGGAAAAACCTTTGCCCAAGACATGTCTGCCGAAATTGACTCCATGCCGCTCAGCGCCCAGGCTTCAGGCTGTGCTGATTTCGTTCTGCCGCTCGACAAAATTCCGGATAAATTAAAAAGTTTGGCAGTTGCGCTTAAAACGTAGTAATACCTATCCAACAGTAAAATAATTTGAAGAAAAGTACGAACCGCTAATATTGGTATTGCCGCTTAGCTTTTGTACTGGCTTGACGTTATAAATTTGGCTTATGAATAAAACATCGGCAATATTGCAATTAGTGGGCTTAAGTCCCTAGCTTACCCATCGCTATTGCCTTGCCGGCAGGCAATATCCTGCTCGTTATAGGCAATGCTTACGCCTCTCTCGATTGACCGTTACTGCGAACTCAAAACGACATCACTCCCAACTTTTCGCCAAAAACGTTTGACTATCGCTTCTGCAAAATAAAAAGATAGCAAAACCAAGCACAAAAAGTGCACGCAATCTTACCTACGAACCTGTCCCAATTGCCCCCGAGATTTTACCCCACCGCACCCCTTTGAAGCAACTATTTTGCTTTATTAATGGCTACTACAAGATTAAATTACTAACTTACGCCATGATTTCTGAAAACATCAACATGCCGTTTGCTGATTACGATAACAACGATAGCCTTCTTCTGAAAGAAGTAATAGAAGAGTTGTCTGTATCTACCGTTCATAAAACCCTACATCATGGTGAAAAATTGATTAAAGCGACTAACAAAAAAGCAAATAAGTTTCGCGATGTTCCTTTAATTGACCTTCATACGTAACGCAAAATCGGTTTCGCATCTTCACGAGAAATAAAACGCAGTGGCGCACTCCAAAAAATTCCATTTATTATATTCTCTAATGATTCGGATGTAGAAACGGTTAAAAATGTTTTCAGAATTTCAGTTCGCCATTACATCTGCAAGTTTGCTGATTTTTCGCAACTGAAAAAAGTAATTTATGAGGCACTTACGCTAATAATGCAGAAAAATAATTCCCTTCCACTCCAAGAGAAATTTATGATAACAGGCGATTATATAACTATCCCAATTAAAAAATGAAAGCAACTTCAACTCCAAAAAAATCGACTGCTGAAAAAGAAACAACAGCGCTTCTTGAAAAAGAAAACAAACAACTAAGCAGCTTTCAAAATTTGCTGTTGCAAACACCTGTTGCTATTGCTATTTTTCGTGGCAGTAAGTATATAGTTGAGTTAGCCAACAACAAGGCTTTAGAGGTAATAGTTAAAGACAGTAGCTTTATAGGCAAGCCACTTTTTGACGCCATGCCCGAATTGGAAAACCCGATAAAAGAAATTTTTGATAAAATAATGCAAACTGGCATTCCTTTTCAAGCTGATGAAATGGAATTGCCATTGTTTAGGAATAGTAAAACTAAAGCCGGTTGGTTTAATGTAAATTATCAACCTATCCGCGATGATGACAACACTATTTCGGGCATCATAGCATCGGCCAATGAGGTAACCGAACAGGTACTTGCCCGTAAAAAAGTGGAAGAAAGCGAAAAGCGCTACAACATGCTGCTGATGAAATCGCCTTTTGGGTTTGCCGTTTTTAAAGGTAAAAATATGGTGATAACCCTTGCCAATGATTCCATAAAAGAAATGTGGGGCAAAGGCAAAGATGTGGTGGGAAAACCATTGTTTGATATAATACCAGAATTTAAAGATTCTGCATTTCCGGGCTTACTTGATAAGGTGTATACCACCGGCATTCCTTATTATGGGGATGAACTTCTTGCCCCGGTTTTTCGCAATGGAAAACTGGAAGATGTGTATTTTAATTTTGTTTATCAACCCTATCTGGAAGCAGACGAAACTATTTCGGGTGTTACGGTGATTGCTTACGAGGTAACCGCTTCGGTAATTGTAAAAAAAGCATTAGAAGCACAGCAAGCGGCAGAGCAAAAAGCATTGATATTGGTGGAAGAAACCAATAAACGCTATTATTCTATGCTTATGGAATCTCCATTTGCTTTTTCTGTTATGAAAGGAAAAAACATGGTGATTACCCTTGCCAACGATTTGATAAAAGAATTTTGGGGCAAAGGGAAGGATGTGGAAGGTAAAGCATTATTGCAACTATTGCCCGAACTTATTGACCAGCCATTTCCCGAAATGATTGAGAAAGTTTATACGACAGGTATTCCAGTGTATGCCAATGAATTACTCGGAAAAGTAACCTACAATGGTCAGCTAAAACATAAGTATTTCAACGTTGTTTTCCAAGCTTACTATGAAGCAGACAACTCCATTTCTGGTGTTACACAAATAGCGTATGAAGTAACAGAAATGGTGATGGCACGCAAAAAAATAGAAGAAAGTGAGGCTCGGTTTAAGTCGATTGTAATGCAAACACCTGTGGCAATAGGTATTTATAAAGGCAAAGAATATATTGCAGAAATAGCCAACGAACACTGTTTGCAAATGCTTAATAAAGGTATGGACTTTGTAGGCAAACCCCTGTTTCACATATTGCCCGAACTAGAAACACAAGGGTTTAAAGGTCTTATGGATAACGTAATGGAAAGCGGAACAACGTTTTACGGAAATGAATTGGCATTTAATATCCATAAAAACAACATAAGCACACAAGGGTTTTACAATTTTATTATTAAACAGTTGAGAGCCGATGACGAATCCGTAACTGGAATCGTTGTGGTTGCCAGCGAAGTAACTGAACAGGTACTAGCCCGCCAAAAAGTAGAAGAAAGTGAACTGCGTTTTCGCAAACTTATTTATACTTCTCCATCAGCCATTGGCATTTTATTAGGCGAAGATTTGGTTATCACTACCGCTAATGAACCTATTATTGAAATTTGGGGAAAAGGGAAAGAGATAATGGGTAAGAAATATTTTGAAGCGTTACCCGAACTGGCAGAACAGGGATACAAAGAAGTTTTTAACCAAGTGTATAAAACGGGGATACCTTTTAATGCAATAGAAACGCCTGTAAGCATTTTGCAAAATGGAGTAACAACCCTAAAGTATTATAATTTTATTCTCTATCCGCAAAAAAATATAAATGGCGAAATAAATGGCATTGGCATTATAGCTACAGAAGTTACATCACAGGCAAAATATAACATACAAATTAAAGCAAGTGAAGAACGTTTTAGGCTTCTGGTAATGCAAGCACCAGTAGCCATTTGTGTATTGCGAGGAGAAGATTTTATATTCGAAACCATGAACCAAGAAATGGCTAATTTTTTGGATAGGAAAATAGAAGATTCACTAAACAAACCACTATTTGATGTATTAACTGAGGTGAAAGACCAAGTTTATAAAGAACTTTTGGATACGGTGTACAGTACTGGTAATCGTTATGTATCGCAAGAGCTTCCCCTCGTCATCAATCGAAACGGTAAACTGGAAGATGTATTTGTAAAATTTGTGTATGAACCCTTGCGTGAAGCCGATGGAACCGTATCTGGGGTGATGGTTTTAGCAGATGAAATAACGGATCAAGTAAATGCTAGAAAGGCTGTTGAAGTAAGCGAGAAAAAGTTTCGTCTCTTAACCAACAATATGCCGCAGAAAATAACCAATGCAGATGCCGAAGGCAATGTCATTTTTTTTAATCAGCAATGGATAGATGATACGGGCCTCACATTTGACGAATTAGTAAACTATGGTTGGGTTGAAGCCATGCACCCTGATGATTTGGAGCTTACCGTAAATAATTGGAAACATTCGGTTGCCACTGGCGAAATTTTCGATATGGAATGTCGCATTAAAAACAAGGAAGGTGGTTATAGGTGGAATTTAAGCAGAGCTGTGCCTATTAAAGATGAAACAGGCAAAATAATTATGTGGGTTGGCAGCAATACAGATATTCAGGAGCAAAAAGAACAAAATGAAAAACTGCAGCATGCGGTGGCAGTAAGAACACTGGAGTTATCGGAAGCCAATGAAGAGCTTATAAAAATGAACAAAGAATTAGAAGCATTCACTTATGTTTCAAGCCACGATTTGCAAGAGCCCTTGCGAAAAATCCGTACCATGGCAGGAAGAATATTAGAAAATGAAGAGCAAAACTTATCCGATACTGGAAAAAATCATTTCCGCCGTATGCAAAATGCAGCAGAAAGAATGCAAACACTTATTCAGGATTTATTGGCCTTCTCCCATTTAAGCATGGCAGATAGAAAATTTGAAACCACCAACCTTAACATTATTATTGAAGAAGTAAAGAGAGAATTTCAAGAAGCAATGGCTGAAAAAAATGCCGTGATAGAAGTGAGCGAAATCTGCGAAGCAAAAATTATTCCCTTCCAGTTTCGCCAGATCATACACAACCTCATTGGCAACGCTCTCAAGTTTTCAAATCCAACAATTCCACCGCACATCATAGTAAAGAGCCACATCATACAATATAATAAAATAAATGCTGCCAACCTTCCACCGCAAACAGCATATTGCCATATTTCCGTTTCTGACAACGGCATCGGATTTAAAAAAGAATATGCCGAAAAAATATTTGAAGTATTCCAAAAACTTCACAGCAAAGACGAATATGCAGGCACAGGCATTGGACTTGCTATTGTAAAAAAGATTGTTGATAATCATAATGGCGTTATTACAGCCACAAGCGAACTAAATAAAGGAACAACATTCAACATTTACATTCCTGCATGAAAAAATAACAACAACCAACGAAAACAGAAGACGAAAATAAAAATCCTGGCAAACGTTCCTGCTCGGCGGAGTCTCTGACTACGTCGGAGTGTGTGCAAATCTCGTGATTTGCGTCTTCATAAAACCCACATAGCGCAAGAGCTTAAACATTTTAGAGGCTTCATCTACAAATAACCCAAGAATAACTTTTCTGAAATACTAACATATTTAGTTTATCTTCGTGCAAAATTTAGCTTAAAGCATTGGAGACAAAATAACCCAGGCTAAATCGTAGTTCTTTTTTTTATAATATTAAAATAGTTGTAGTGCCAAAATAAGGTTTTGTTTTATGGGCATAAAATCACTCACAAATCACTCACTTTTTCTCACAAATCACTCATAAATCACGCACAAATCACTCATAAATCACGCACAAATCACTCATAAATCACGCACAAATCACTCATAAATCACGCACAAATCACTCACAAAACACTCATTTTAAAAAATACAAAAACACTGTATTTCAATGAGTTATGATGAAATAAGGCCTAAAAAATAAATTCAGGGCACCAAAAGCCAGAAAAATCAGGGTAGCAATGCCCCAGAAAATGGGTCATAAAAGTTTTTGGCTTGCCCTAATCAAGGTTGGCAATTGCTAGCACCTCAAAAAAAGAATTAGCCCAAATATCGACATTGTTTTTTCTATGGGATTTAAAAAATGCACTCAACTTGTGGAATATTTCCCGCCCTGTATCTCAATAGCAATAACAATTTAAAAAACGAGTTTATGGCAGAATTAATGGCATCCAACGAAACAAAAGGCAAGAAAAGAGGCACAAGGGGGCATAAAAAATCCACCCGTGTTGACCTTACCCCAATGGTTGACTTAGGTTTCCTGCTCATTACCTTTTTCATTTTTACAACCACCATGGGAGCAAACCAGGTAATGGACTTGAATATGCCAGCTAACTCAAACGATAAAACACCCGTACAAAACAAAGGTGCACTGACTATTTTATTAGGCGATAATAACCGTATGCTATATTATGAAGGGAAGTTGGAAGAAGGCGGTACCAATATCCACCCATCTTCTTTCAAGGATATAAGGAATGTACTTATAGCAAAAAAGAAAGCTGTTGCGGCAGAAGACCTCTTTGTCATCATCAAACCAACGGATGACAGCAGTTACCAAAACGTAGTGGCCATACTAGACGAAATCTCTATTAACGTAATTACCAGGTATGCAATTGACGAAGTAACTACAAACGAAAATATACTAGTTGCAGCTAAGGATAAAAACCCAATCCCCTCACTTAATTAAAAGATATTTATGTAATTATGTTTCAAATCAATGACTTATGAATGGAATACTGTTATTTAATGTTAGATAAAAGGGTTGTTTTTACAAATATTTATACCCCTTCTCTATTCTGTCTGCCAGCAGTTTTGCCTTTTCCTTTTCTGCCAAAGCAGCCGTTGCAAAGGTTTTTATTTGTGTTTGCCCTTTGGTGCCAGCTTTCCCAAAACGGGTAATTAGCTTAGCCCCGTCAATAGCTGCTTCCCAAAATTTATGGCTTTTTTCATCCTTAAAGAAGATGCTGGTGAAGGATAGGTGGCTGTATGGCGTATTTTCAGCCTTTTCTGCCTCATCCTGGGCGAATAATTGCGTTTGGCTGTACTTGGTTGTTTCGGTATTTTTTGCGGCTAAAAATAGGCTTTTTTCGTCTTTTTCGGTTTCTGCCTCCGTTGACGATGCTTCCTTTAACCTTTTCAAGATTAAATTGATTACTCTTTTAGGCTCTTGTAACCAGTCTTTGGCCGTTACAAAAATCATCTTCCAGCCAAAAGTTTTCAATATGGCTGGGCGTTGGTAATACAACTCCAGTAAGTTATTGCTTTGATAGTGTTCTTCGTTGTCTATCAACACACAAAGTGTATATACCTCATCTTCTTTGTTCAACTTAACAGCCAAAGATACCTTGAAATCAGACTGCCCTATTTGCATGTCTGCTGAATAACCCAAACCCTCTAGTTGTGCCTTTATCTCGCTGGATATAATTGAAGTATAATTACTGCTTATATTCTCTTTATTATTGATAGACAATGACGTTAGTATAGTTTTCGCCATTTCCATGTCGCCATTGCTCACTAACTCTGCATATTGAAGGAAACGTTTAAAGTAATTGGCCCCTTCGTTATACTCGTTGGTTATATGGTGATGTTTGATACTGCTAACCATTGCCATATGCTTTTTAGCCCTACTGAAAATTACATTCAACCTATTCTCACCACCTTTCTTGTTGATAGGACCAAAATTCATCAGCATCTTCTTTCGGGCATCAAAGCCATAGCACACACTCATAATGATGATGTCCCTTTCATCCCCTTGTACATTCTCTAGGTTCTTTATAAATAACCCAATAAATTGATTATCAATGCTTTTGTTATAGGCTTCTTCTAATTGTTGTTCAAATAATTTGTCCTTTTCTGCCAATGTAGCTAAGGCATCTTCTATTGTATTTTGTTGTTCCTGGCTAAATGCCACAATGCCAATGCTTTCATCGGTTTGCCTGTTCAATAATTCCCTTACTAGGTGAGCTATATAGTTGGCTTCCCCTTGGTTATTGCGGTGTTCGTATACGCTATTGGGTAGATAATGGTAGCTCATGCTTCTATCAAATAAAGCATCTGCATAGCTTGTTGCATCTGTTGCTCCTAGTACTTCTATCTGGCTTTTTGCTGTATGGTGGATGGTTTTGTCGGGGATAGTCAGTAAACCTGCGTCATAAAAAGCATGGTTGCTGTAGCTAATCAAGGTTTCATAATGGCTACGGTAATGCCAGCCCAGCATCACGCTACTAAGCTTTTTTGCCCCTTGTGTCAGTAAGCTGTCTGCGTCATTGCTTAATATTTCGTCGTCCATTTCATCAACATCAAAGTCCATATCATCCGGGTCTTCTGCTTTGGCAGAAAAGAAATTGGTCGGCGGCATTTGCTTTTCATCACCTACGATAATGGTCTGCGGTGCCCGATATAATGCAGGTATACCCTCTTCTAAAGTTATCTGGCTTGCCTCGTCAAATATGATGATGTCAAATAAATTGTTGTCCAGTGGCAGGCTATCGCTTACACTTAAAGGACTCATTAGCCAAACTGGCTTGATATCTTTCAGCACCATGCCGCTTTCCTTCGCTGCCAATTCTCTGATGCTTTTAAACCGCATCGATTTAGAAAACTCATTCTCTACTATTTTCCTCCCTTCGGTATAGTTCTTTTTAAAAAGCTTTTGGTCTGGGTTCAATTGACTCACAGCCGTATTGCTAATTTCCACATTGGTCAAGAACCGTTTACGTACAGATGCCCGGATATGGTTGGCGTTCAGGTTGAGCAATTGTGTATAGCAAACCTGTATCTCTTTTGCCGCTTTTTCTAATGCCTGTATATCTATATCAGCAAAAGTTTTGTTTTCTCTATAGGTGTTGCCAATAGCTTTATTGGCCATTGCCGCTTCTATTTGTAGCGGCGATAGGCTGGCATGGCGCACAGTTTCTTTCAACAAAGAAGGTAATTGGGAGAAGTTTCGCAACGAAGGCAATAAATCCCTTAAAGCATCTGTATTGCTGCTGATGCTTTCCAATTCGTCTATAATGGTAGCTATATCCTTTTCGTTATAGCCTACCAAGCATTGCTGTAATTGCTTTTCAGCGTCATATACAACTACACTTAACTTGATAAGCTGTGCAATTAAGGCGTTGGCATTTTTATGCGTTGTCAAATAGCTTATTTCGTTTTCGCCATGTTTTGCCCTTAAGCGCTCTATGCTCAGGTATATCATTTCTATATTGTCTACCTGATAGTCTGTTTCCAACTCTTGTTTTGTCTGAGAAACCAAGTTTGCCACTTGGTACTCTGTTTGCAAAAGGGTAAGAACTTGGGTATAGGTTGGCGTCACTGGATGTTTGGAGAAATCATAAACAGCATCCAACTGCCTTTTCAGGCTTTTCCATTGGCCATTCAGGAAGCTGAAAAAGCGGCCTTCTTGTTTTGTGGCAATGGTCAATGCCTGCATGGTATCTTGCTCGCCAAACTTGGTTTTCCAGTTGCTTGCCTGCTGCTTTGCCTGTTCGTGTTGCTTTTGCTGCTGCCGATAGGTTTTTATCTTCTTTTCAAACTTTTTGGTAGCAGGGTTGGTTGTATCTGTCAGGAACAGGTTATTGCCTACCAGCAAAGGCTCAAGCAAAGTAGCGTATTGAACTAAGTTTTTTATTTGGGTAATCGTACTTGCACGTTCAGGGTCAATATCTTCTTTTTGGATGATGGTATTAATTTGCCCCAATAAGCCAATGCTGCTTTTAGTCAGCTTATCCAATAGGTTTTGTGGGTTTTCTGCAACAAAAACAGACCCTTTTACTTTGCTGAAAGGATGGTTGGCAAATATATCTTCTGCCCCTGTTTCTTCTAATGCCTTGCCCAGGTCCTTGATAATCTCTCCAAACTGTAGCCAATCACAATAAGGGGGTAATACTTCTTCCTCTTGTTGGGAGATGGGTTGCAAATGCGCTTTCAATTCTATCAAACGCTCAATCAACTGCCGTATGGATATGCCATTTTTTATGGTAATATCCATATTGCTTGAATGGAATTGGTGCAATATTTCCATTTGCACATGCATAGTCTGTAGTATTGCCTTGCGCTTTACTTCAATACCTGTCAAGTCCATTCGCCGTGCTGTGAAGTCTTCGTACGTAGTTTTTAAATCCTTTACAAAAGATCGTTTGTCGCTTTGGCTATCATGAATATAGCAGCACAACTCGTCCAGCCCCTGTTGTTTCAAGCGATGGTACACTACATCCAGCGCAGCCCTTTTTTCGCAAACGAACAAGATGCTTTTGCCCCTAGCCAAAAAATCTGCTATTAAATTAGTAATAGTCTGGCTTTTACCTGTGCCTGGGGGGCCTTGTATAATATAACTTTCACCCGTCCTACTTTGCAAAATGGCCTTGGTTTGTGTAGGGTCTGCGGTAATGATGTGCTGCCATTCTTCTGGCTTGTTCAGATCATGCACTGCTTCGCTTTGTTGCCTGGGTTGAGTGCTGAACAGTTGCTCAAAAACCTTGTGTTCTATCTGTCTGTCTATAATCTGGTTATAGTCCCTCACCAAGCTCATCTGCTTGTAGTTGAAATTGCCCAGTACCATATTGCAAGTGTCAAAATCCCAGCTATAGGGATTGCTTTCGCTATCGGTCAATTCAATAGACTGACTTTTATCGGTTATAACCTTGCCATTTGTTGTATTGGCTGCCGTATCTACTGTGTCATCATCTGCCACAAACTCAAAAATGGGTTTACGCTGTAAACTTCCTTGTTGGTTGCCTTTTTTCAGCATCTTCTTTTTGTAGCTGACAATGGTTTGCACAGCAACCGTATAAGTTAATTTTATGCGGGGCTTGTCAATAAGGCTCAAGGAAATGCCTTGGTTAGCCCCTGCTATCTGCGCTTTCAACACATCGTAAAATTCGGCTACGCTCATTTCATCCAGATCAATAAAATCGGGTAGCTGTATGCCATACAAGTCTTTTAAAACATTGGCTAGAATTGGGTTTACCTCGGCCTGGTTGTCTTCAATGGAACATATATAGTGGTCTTCGTTCAGTTTCTTGTTTTTCTTCAATTCGGTTGGTACAAGCAGCAATGGACTTTGTATCCGCTCTTCTTTTTCATCTTTCAAATTGTGCCAATTCAAGAAAGCAATCACTATTTTTAATTGGCTAAAACCATATTCCTGTATGTTTTTCTTGTTTTCCGAGCGTATTTTCTCTAATGAAGAAGGCAAGTAAGCATGGTCTTCAAAACGCAGGTATTTGTTGAGCAATATTTCTTTCATGCCAACCACCTTGTCCGCTATTTCTTCGTTCCACGTAAACAATAACTCTGGGCGTATACTTTGATAGTGTAGCACCATGGGCATACTGCTAACCGTAAGGTTTACAAAACGGACATTGGGCTTGTAATACAAAAGGCGGTTGCGGCGGCTGGTATCAAACAGGCGGTTGCGCAGCTTATTGAGTATGTACTGGCTCCTACCTGATAAATCTTTATTGATCCAGCCGCTTAGGTTGCTTAAATCTGCCTGCTTTTCGGGGTTGTAATCACGGTAGTGTTTTAAACGTAGGATAATATCGTACAAATCTGCACTACGCTTTTGCCTGTCCAGCTCCGTCATTTCCGTTATTAGAGAAGCGATGGCAGGGTGTATTTTCGGGTTGATTTGCAAAGGGGTTGCCCCGTGCTGGGCAAATGCCTTCAAATCCTTTTCATTGTGCAAATCAATGCCAAGTGCAATGCTCGCCAAGAGCAAGCCAAGGCAAAATATATCGGTAAGGGCATCGTGATGGCCTAGCAAATGCTCATAAGATTGGTAGCCTAATAAATAGGCAGTATATTTTAAGGGTTTATCAATGTCTAAATGTATTTGCAGGTTTTCAGTTGATTTGGTGCCTTTGTCAAGATTGTCGTTTGTTTTAACCAAATTCGTTACTTCAAAATGCAATGCTTCGTTTTTAGCGAAAAGTAATTTTATTTTTTCAAGTGCTAGGACAGGGGCGTGGGCTTGTTTTGTATCTATATATAAAGTATTGTTGCTAACAAATAGTGTCTCCTCTTTTTCAAAAGGGGCTACCAAGCCTGTTTCGTGCAATTCCAATACTTGTTCAAATAAGGGCAATATGAAAGATACCACATCATCTGTGCTGTACAACCCGTTTTCAAAAGCGGTTGCTATAAAATGATTAAAACTAATTTTTGGGGTGCCTTGCATTTGCCATGGGGTTTTGTTTATCTGTTAAATTTAGGTTGGCTAAGAAACAAGCAATTTAACCACAAGGAACACAAATGTTTTAAACAAAGTACACTAGATAAAGACACTACCCTGGGTTGTGCAGATTCTTTGTGCCCTTTATATGTCCCTTTGCCTTGTGTTCTTTGTGTTTCCCATTCCTTGTGAACCTCGTGGTAAAAACTATCCAGCACAAGATTTAGGATAGCCTAAAAATACGCTGTAGTGAAAATACACTAAAATCCAAACTTGTACTTCGTCTCAAAATTCAATGGCACATTAACGTTGATCCCAGCTTTGCCGATGCGGGTATTCCCTTTCACGCTTACCAGTGCTTCTTGGTTCATCAGGATTGAAAAACCCTTTTTCAGGAAGTCCCCCCAGTTAAATTCTACCGAAGCCGGCACTACAAAAACTGACCTTTTGTCAATGTGCATGCTCGTGTCTAGCAGGTACTTCCCAAGCAAGCTTTGGTTTAAATATACATCGCAGTCTATCTTTTTCAATGTAACGCCAAAACTATTAGGGTTGTAATAAACAAGGTTCATGCCGATGGCAGTCCTGCTTAAACCTAGGTGTTTTAGCTGGATGTCCTTTACTTCCCTGTATTCAAATGCTTGTGGACGCTTGCAAGCGTGCATTGCCAAAAAGGGCAATAGGAGGGCAAATAGGCGTATTTTCTTCATGGTAATGATATTTATAGCAACAATAATAAATAAGGGCGGGATTAAGTCATTTCGTTTCGATTTTTATCGTAATTTTAAGCTAATAAAGTTAGTATTTCCTGTAATTTTATTTTTTAAAATTCAATAAAATTTTTGATTAATTATTTAGTATAAAATTTAGTTATTATTATATTGAAAATCAATGTTTTATAAAATATTTATTCATTTAAAATAACAAGATATTTATTGATATAAACTATAATATAGCCAGTTATTTACCTCTTTTTAGTACGTTCTTTAAAACCCTATTTTAATATATGATTATCATTGAAAATCAATACTTTGCACCTGTAAACTACTATGTTGCTTTGTTTGAAAACACACATTGCAAGATTGAGCAATTTGAAGCCTACCAGAAAATGAGTTTTAGGAACAGGTGCATCGTCGTGGGGAGCAATGGGTTGATAAACCTCACCATTCCCGTGGAAGGAGGAAGGAACAGCAGGCAATTGGTGAAGGACATAAAAATTAGTTATTCCGAGGCTTGGCAGGATAGGCATTGGAAGGCAATAGTGAGCAGCTATGCCAAAGCCCCCTTCTTTGAATATTATAAACACGTTGCAGAAAAACTGATAAAAAAGCAGGATGCTTTTTTGCTGGATAAAAACATGGCCATTTTAGCATGGCTAAAAAAAGTGTTTCATCTGCCCACCGAAATTGAATTGACAAATGAATATGTGGACACAATGTCAGTTGGGGAAAAGGATTTTAGGAATCATTGGCTGCCTAAAAATTACAAGGATGTGGATAGTTCTCAAGTGGTGTATAACCAGGTTTTTGAAAGCAAGCTTGGTTTCAAAAAAAATGCAAGCATAATGGACCTGCTTTTCTGTGAGGGGCCAAATGCTAAAGACTTGCTAAAAGCGGCTGCCACAGGCAACGAAGCAGGATAGTTTGGTATATTGTAGTTATTTTGTATAGTTTCTATTTATCCCTACCTCCTTTAGTACCTTTTTTTAGCTGGATAATGATTAAAAAATTATTTTTCTTTTTTGCCGCCTGTTTAGTTTTTTCATGCTTGAGTGCGCAAAACTTCTCAAATAAGGGGAATGATTTCTGGCTGGGGTATGGGTATCATATTAATATGGATGACCAGCAAACGCAGGCTAACTACAATGCACAGGAAATGGTGCTATATTTTACAACTGACAAGGATTCGGCAATTGTAAATGTAGAAATGCCAGCAAATGGGTACAGGAAAACATATAAAGTAAAAGCCAACCAAGTAACCGAGTCTGATCCATTGCCCAAAAGCGGTGCGCAAGATGCAAGGATAAATGATACAGGCACATTTAACAGGGGTATACATATTTACAGTGACAAGGATATTGTAGCTTATGCCCATATTTACAATTCCAGCATATCTGGTGCAACTTTGCTGTTGCCCACTGCTGTATTAGGAAAGGAATATTATAGCATTAATTATACGCAGTCTTGCAATGATATTAACGCCAATTCTTTTTGCTTTGTAGTAGCCACGGAAGACAATACAACTGTGGAAATTACACCTGCGGCAGACAATAACAATGGCATTTCAGTTGGAAAACCTTTTAACGTAGTGCTGAACAAAGGGCAGATTTACAATGTAATGGGTACAATAGACAAAAATAATGGCAAAATAGGTTCAGATTTAACGGGTACCCACATACGAAGTATTGCAACTCCTGGTACTACTGGCTGTAAAAAAATTGCTGTTTTTTCTGGCTCCGGAAAAATGAGCATTGGTTACGTTACGCCATCCCGCAATAATGCGGGGGGCAACCAGACGGGCAGTGCTGATAATTTATTTGCGCAGGCAATCCCCGCCTCAGCATGGGGCTTGCATTATTTAACAGCACCCACAGGCTCCCAACCCAATAATTATTACCGTATTTGTGTTTCAGACCCTACTACAATAGTAAAATTGAACGGGGTTGTTATCCCATCTGCTTATTTATTAAGGAATTTCTTTTATGAATTAAAAAATAGTCAACCGCTCAGTGTGGCGGGTGATGGTACTAAAACTGTAAGTACAGCAGTTCCAAATGATATTGAGGCAGACAAACCTATTACCATTGCGCAATATTGTACTACGCAAAATACAGATGGCAACCCTGCTAGCCTCGGCGACCCGGAAATGATTTATTTAAGCTCTGTAGAACAAACAATTAATAATATTACTCTTAATTCTACGCGACATTATCAAATTACAGAACACTGGATAAATGTAATTATTGGGGTTGGAGGCGTTAAAAGTTTTACTTTGGATGGTGTTTCGAGGACTGGTGATTTTAAAGTCCACCCACAAAACCCCAATTATGCGTATGCTAAATTTTCTGTTCCTAAAGGTTCCCATTCATTATATTCTGATACTGGCTTTAATGCCATAGCTTATGGCTTTGGCGCCAACGAAAGCTATGGCTACAATGCAGGCACCAATGTGAAAGATTTGTACCAGCCTGTATTTCAAAACCCTTATGCCCGGTTAGATTTTGCGGCAACCTGCACCAAAACGCCTTTTACTTTTGCTGTGCCATTGTCTTACCAGCCTACCACCCTAACATGGGATTTTGGCAATAACCCCAATTTATCACCCAGCAATACTGTTGGCCCTATTGCTTCCCCGGTATATGATAGTACAAATGTTATAGGTGGAAAACACATTTATTATTACAGCACCAACACCACCTATTCATTTTCAAAATCAGGGAATGATACTATTATGTTATATACCACAAACCCTACCCCTGATGGGTGCAATTCAAACACCGCTACATTAGTAGTGCCAGTGGTAGTAAATGACAAGCCAACTGCTAATTTTGTAACCAGCAATACTAAATGCTTGGGCGACAACCTTCAATTTACCGATGCTACTTCGGATCTTGGTGCGAGCACTGTAATATCGGGGGTTTGGGATTTTGTAGATGGTAGCCCTGCACCATTAACCCAGTTGAACCCGCTTCACCAGTTTCCTGCGGCTGGAACATACAAGGTTAAATACCGAGCAATCACCAACTTTGGATGCAGTGGCGACACGGTGCTGCCTGTAACCATTTATCCTTTGCCTGTTGGCAATTTTGGCATAAGCGTTGCAAATTGTATAAAGGACAGCATCGTGTTTTCAGATTCGTCAACAATTAGCAGCGGCACAGTGGTGAAAAGGTATTGGGACTATGGCAATGGCGTAAAAGATACATTGACTACCATTGATTCCAAGCCGCAAGTATATACTGCTGCAGGGCAGGTAACCGTAACATTGGTAACCGAAAGTGCCAATGGGTGCAAAAGCGCACCTGTTGCTAAAACCTTTACCGTGCACCCGCTGCCAATACCAGATTTTTCCACCCCGGGCATTTGCTTGCCGGCTGGGTCGGCTATTTTTAATAATGCCACTACTGTTGCCGACAACTCAACCCTCACGTACTACTGGTTGTTTGGGGATGGAGGGATAGATAGTGTTACAACGCCTGCGCACAATTATGTTACTGGTGGACCATTCACCGTAAAACTAACAGCCACTTCGCAATATGGTTGCAAAAATGATACTTCAAAAATTGTTGCCAATATATACGCCCAGCAAAAAGCAGGTTTCAGCGTAAGCAAGGAAGTTTGCCTTGGCGATTCAACGGTTTACCTAGATCAAACCGTGGCCGCAACAGGCAACACCATTGTAAAATGGCATTGGGATTTTGGCGATGGTAGTGCCATTGACACAACGCCCAACCCCAAGCACCTGTATGCTGCTGCTGGTACAGACAGTGTAAGGTTCTTTGTTTATACAGACCATGGCTGCCCCAGCGACACGGTGGTAAAAGCCACGGTAGTAAATCCATTGCCCACTGCTATTTTTGACATAACAACTCCCCAGTTGTGCGAAACAAGGCCAATCAGTTTTGCCGATAGGAGCAAAGCCAATGTAGGAAATATAGTTAGCTGGCACTGGGATTTTAAGGATGGAACCACGTTAGATGCTACCAACGGTAATCCTGTTATCCATACATATCCTGTTTGGAAAAACGATTCTACGAAATTGGCCGTACAGACAGACAAGGGCTGCAAAAGCGATACTACCAAACTAGTAGCCGTAAGCCCTTTGCCGAAAGTAGGCTTTACCATGCCGGATATTTGTTTGTCTGACAAGAATGCTTCTTTCTTGGATACTTCACATATTGCAGATAACACTGAGTTATCCTTTAAATACCACTGGCGGTTTGATACTACCATAACAGCAGTGCCATTAAATAAATATCCAACGCCGCCAACTGCTACTGGCTACAACCCAAGCGTTGCTTATCGTTACCCGGCAGATTATGTGGTGATAGATTCTGTTACTTCCAGCAATGGCTGTACCAGCGTATTGGCACAAACATTCACCGTGAATGGGGCAAACCCAGTGGCTGGGTACAAGGTATTGCAACCAGCAAGGCTTTGCAGCAACGATAGTGTTAGGATATTGAACACCTCCACTGTTGACTTTGGGCGGCTGGTAAAAGTGGAAGTTTATTGGGACTATGCAAATAACCCCACGGTGAAAGATGTGTATGCAAATTACCCAGATAGCGGGCAGGTTTATAGCCACATATATTCTTCTTTTTTGGTAACCAATGCGGCTACAAAACAATACAAAGTAAGGCTGGTGGCATTTTCAGGCACGCAGTGCAGCAATGAAATTACCCAGACTGTAACGCTAATCCCTGTGCCTAAAGTGCAGTTTACCACCATGCCAGGCATTTGCCACGATACCACTGCCCGACAAATAACACAGGCATCAGAAGTTACGGGCATACCCAAGGCAAGTGATGTGTTTAGCGGCATGGGCGTAAGTGCCACAGGCTTGTTTACCCCGCAATCTATTGCTCCTGGCAAGGATAGCATTCAATATAAATTTACAAGTACCAATGGGTGCAGCGACAGCACGAAGCAAGCAATTGTTACTTGGCCTTCGCCAGTGGCTAAATGGGGCATCAATAGCCCTGCTTGCGAAAGGCAGGCGGTTACTTTTACAGACAGCTCCGTGGCCAAATTTAGCAATATTGCACAATGGGAGTGGAATTTTGGGGACGCTACTACTGCTGTTAAAAACACAGGCGCACCCTTTACCAAAATATACACAACTGCCAGCCAAAATGGTTTTAATGCCAGCCTGCGTGTAATAACCGATAGCGGCTGTAGGAGTGTGTATAACACGCAAAAATTGGCTATCCAATATACCCCTGTGCCAGATTTTGAATTGCCAGTTTCGGTTTGCTTGCCCGATGGCAATGCAACGTTTACCAGCACCACAACCATTGGCGATAAGAGCAGTTTGTTGTTGATAAACCATGCTTGGGATTTTGGCGACCCGAACGACCCAACCCCTTCCACCTCTGTGCCTATCGCCACGCATAGATATACATCCTTGCCGTCAGCAAGTGGCTTTCCAGTAAAGCTTACGGTAACCAAAAATGGTTGTAGCGAAAGCACAACTAAATATTTTACTGCCGTCCACCCGCAGCCAAAAGCTAAGTTTACAGCCATTCCATCAGCAGTGTGCAAGGGGGATTCTATCTATTTTACAGATGCAACCATTAGCCAAAGCCCAGTTACAAAATGGAAGTGGGACTTAGCGGAAGGGTTTACAGACACCGTACGAAACCCCGCACGGGCATTTAATGATAGTGGCATTTTTACAATTACCATGTACAGCTACAACCAGCAAAATTGTATAAGCGATACTGCCAAGCAAACAGTAACCATCAATCCATACCCACATTTGGAACTAGGGGATACTAGATATGTGTTCCTAGGCAGTTCTATTCGGTTAAAACCAGTGTTGGTGTATAATGACAGTGCATACTTATGGAGCCCGTCTACTTATTTAGACGACCCCACGGCACGCGAGCCGTTGTGCACACCCATTTTTAATAAGCAATATAAACTTACGCTAACAGGCAAAGGCAGTTGCAGTATCAGCGATGTCATTGATGTAGTAGTAGTTAGGGATTTGGAAGTGGCCAATGCTTTTTCACCCAATGGCGACCATGTAAATGATACTTGGAAAATAAATAATATAGAAAGCTATCCCAAAGTGGTGGTAGAAATATTTGACAGGTCGGGCCAGCCAGTTTACAGATCAGAAGGGTACAACAACCAAAATGGATGGGATGGCACATATAATGGAAAGCCACTGCCTGTGGCTACCTATTATTATATCATTACCCCGCACAATGGCAAGCAAACAAAAAGTGGGTCTATAACTTTGATTAGGTAGGGGTGAAAAGAAATTTTACGATAATAGAAGTTTTCGGAAATTGCGAATATGCTATCTTGCACGCCGAGAAAAAAGTGAATGAGGGAATCGGGTTGCAAGGTATGTAGGGGCAGAAAATATTCTGCCCCTACAGTGTAAAAGGAATCAGTATAGCCCAGAGAATGGATAATAATATCTTGTGTAGAAAGCATTTTTGAAAAAAAACACATCTATTTAGTGGAAAATCAGGTTTAAAATAGTATTCTTGTTTAAAATTTATAACCCCAAAAGAATAAATTGACTGCAATTGGCAAACATATAGATGGAATGGTATATGCTTTTGGGCTTGTAGTTGTCGTAAATTCAAGAAAAAAGGGGTTGCTAAACAAGAAAATCCAAACTATTAAAACCAATCCATACTAATCTTTATGCGAATATTTTGTTTTGTTTTATTGCTTTTATCAATACATGCCACTGGGTTTTCGCAGGAAGATGGGTATCTTTCGGAAACGGGAACTAATGGCAGGTTATTGGTAAAAAAAAATAAAATAACAAAGGAAATAGTTTGCAACTATTCATACTGCACCAATCTCAAGGGCATTCCTATTTTTGCTGACGTAAATAAAATTATACTTACAGACTCTGTAACCATTTTTTTTGACGAGTATGGCTGTATGCAAAAAAGGATAAGGGAAATGAAAAAAAGCCCCGGTTCTACCTTGGTAGATACTTTTTACTACGATTTAAGCAATAGGCTGGTGCAAATTGGTTCTACCACAAACATGAATGGGCAGGAAGCCGATATAGGATATGCCATATACACATATAACAATTTTGGCAAAGTTGCTCGCCATAGCTCTTCATACACGCTTCAAAACGGTATTATAAAAAATAGCGAGGATGAATATGTTTATAACGATAATGGGCAGTTGATAGAAGTATGGAAAAAATCTAACATTAGCTCTTTGGTGCTTAGTGAAAAATATTTTTACACAAGAAGGGGCAGGATAAAGCGGATTGAAAATTATGATGGCGACTATAATTTGGTATTTAGGTATTGGTGGCGGAGCATCCGCATTTTTTCCAATAATGAAAATGAGTTTTACCATAAAACCAGGCTCTTTTTTAACAGGCACAACCAATGTGTTAAAAAAGTGCATGGCGACTGCGTAGAAGAATTTGTTTATAACCCCGATGGAACGCTTGCTGAGAGTAGCAAGCATTATGATGGAAATATGGTATCTATTACCACGCACAAGTATGTAGTGGAATAGAAAGCACTGTTATTCACACGTACATAGCATAGATATCCAAGAAAAGAAAACATAGAAATTTTCCTCTGTTTTTAGTTGTATAACCTTTTAAAGAATATGGAATGGAGAGAACAACTATGTTTCCTTTCTATTATACTAGCATATGTATATGTGAACTGGGTGTATAAAGCTTTTTCGCTTCATCCTGATACCCCCCAATCTATAAAAACCTTATCTTTGTCCTAGAAATGTACTTGATACAAACTACTTACAAAACTAGTGTCTTGGCATCCTAATCGTAGTTCTTTTTTTACTAATATTAAGATAGTTGTAGTCTCAAAATTTGGTCTTGTATTTATGGCTTTAAAATAGGCACAAATCAGGCACAAAATGAGCATAAATTAAGCACAAAATAAGCATAAATTACGCATAAAATAGGCATAAAATAAGCACAAAATACGCACAAAAATTTGATGTTATTGTTGATAATCAATGGCTTACAAGGGCGGCAACGATTTTTGAAAAAAACAG
Organism: Parasediminibacterium schistidii; assembly: GCF_046546515.1. Classification (NCBI taxonomy): domain Bacteria; kingdom Pseudomonadati; phylum Bacteroidota; class Chitinophagia; order Chitinophagales; family Chitinophagaceae; genus Parasediminibacterium; species Parasediminibacterium schistidii. Next base: position 69,813 of record NZ_JBKHKJ010000004.1, read on the forward strand.
ATAGAGTAAAAATTCCACAATAATGGCAAAACTGAAACTATTTTAATAAAAATGCAATAAAATAGATATTATAAAAATATTCAATAAAAAAAGCAAAAAACTTTTATGCACCCTGTGAACTATGTGCCTATGTGGTGAGTATATTTTTAAATATATTGCACCCTTCAAATTTTGCACATGAAATACCTGCCGCTCAACCCTGAAATATTCATCAATAACCGCAAGCGTTTTATAGCAGAAATGCAGCCCAACAGCATTGCCATATTTGTAAGCAACGACGAATTTCCCAAGAATGGGGATGCCCTCCATCATTTTAAGCAAAACAGCAGCCTTTACTGGCTTTCAGGCATTGAGCAGGAAGATTGCATGGTGATTTTATACCCAGGCTGCTACGATAAGCAGTATGAAGAAATATTGGTGCTAGTAAGGCCAAATGAACTAAAGGAAAAATGGGATGGCAAACGCCTTCGTGCAAAAGAAGCAACTGCTATAGCTGGCATACAAAAAATTGTATGGGTCGATTCTATAGATCCTATTTTGCAAACACTAGTGCATTTAGCAGATAATATATACCTGAATACCAACGAAAACGACCGCAAGGCAAGCCAGATACAATCGAATGAATACCGATTTATTGAGGAAATGAAAAGCCGCTACCCTTTGCACCATTACCTGCGTTCTGCTAAAATATTAAAAGTGCTGCGGGGCATTAAAACAAAGGAAGAAGTGGAAGTGCTGCAAACGGCCATTAACATTACTCAAAAAGCCTTTGAGCGTGTTTGTAAATTTATACAGCTAGGGGTTTTTGAGCATGAAATTGAAGCCGAAATTGTGCATGAGTTCCTGCGGAACAGGGCAACTGGGGAGGCCTATGGCAGCATTATTGCCAGTGGCGATAGGGCAAGGACACTGCACTATATTAGCAACAACCAAGAATGCAAGGACGGGGAATTGATATTGATGGATTTTGGTGCAGAATATGGTGGCTACTGTGCCGATTTAACAAGGACAGTACCTGTAAACGGCAAATTTACCCCAAGGCAAAAAGAAGTATATAATGCTTGCTTGGCAATACACAACTATGCCAAAGCCTTGCTGAAACCGGGCATTACCATAACAGATTACACAGACAAAGTAGGGGAGGAGGCAACTCAGCAGTTTATAAAAATAGGCTTGTTAACACAGGAAGACGTAGATAAGGAAGACAAGGAAAATCGGGCTTACCGCAAATACCTATATCACGGCATCTCCCATCATTTGGGCATTGATGTGCATGATTTGGGTACAAGGACAGAGCCACTGCAAGCGGGAATGCTATTAACGGTAGAACCAGGCATATATATAGAAGCCGAGCAAATGGGCATACGGATAGAAAACAACGTATGGTTAACCGAGGATGGCAATATAGACTTGATGAAGGATATACCGATTACGGTGGAAGAAATTGAAGCAGCGATGACGAAATAGCTATACAAATCTCATAAAACATTGCAGGGTAGAATAATAGTAGCCAAGGGTGAAATCTGTGGCAAGAGAATAGTTGAATAAACCACAAAAAAATATTTAAAATAATAAAATAATGAGTTCAATAAATAGTAGTGGTGAATTAATGATAGGGCCAACTAACCGCTTGATGCGCTTTATCCCTAATATCTTCACCTTACTTAATTTGGTATTTGGGTGTTTGGCTATTATTTACACCGTTCAAACAGGGTTGATACTTAGTTATGATAGCAATGGCGAAAGTTTAGTGGTTATACCTGAAAAAATATATCTAGCAAGCGTATGTATTGGCGCAGCGGCAGTTATTGATTTTTTGGATGGTTTTGTTGCTAGGCTGCTGAACGTGCCATCTGAAATGGGCAAGCAATTAGATAGCCTTGCTGACGTAGTAAGTTTTGGCGTAGCCCCTGGCATGATCATCTACCAGTTCTTGCGCCTTAGTTACGCACAGCAGCCCGATGGGCTTGATGTTAGTACATTGTGGTTGTTTCCTGCTTTTATAGTGCCTTGTGCAGGGGCTTATAGGCTGGCAAGGTTCAATATCGATACCCGGCAAAGTTATGGCTTCCGGGGGGTGCCTATACCTGCTGCGGGCTTGCTTATTGCTTCGTTCCCATTAATATATTGGTACAGCAATTCTGCTTTTATTGTAAGCTTGTTTAGCAATAAATGGTTTTGGTATGCGGTTATTTTTGTAGTCAGTTATTTAATGGTTTCTACGTTGCCAATGCTCGCAATGAAGTTTAAAAATGTAACCATAAAAACATTCCTGCCTTTTATAATTATTGCGGTAATTGGCTTAATAGCAGCATTCCTGGTAAAATGGATGGCTGTACCCGTTACATTTGCATCCTATGTTGTTTTATCCTTATTTTTTAAACAAAACAAAGCATGATTTATACAATTCATATCAATGTAATGCCGCTTAAAAATTTATTGGACCCGCAAGGCAAAGCGGTATTGAGTGGCTTGGCGAATTTAGGGTTAGCCGATGTAAAAGATGTAAGAGTAGGCAAGCGGGTAACCTTGCAAATTGAGGCCGATAGAGAAGATGCAGCTAGGGCAATAGCCGAGGAAGCATCAAAAAAGTTGCTTGCCAATGCAGTGATGGAATATTTTGAAATAGAAGTAGGATAATTAGTTAACAGTTAACGGTCAATAGTTAACAGACGTTGTCCTCAATCTTTAATTAGTACGCATCCTACAAACATTCAGCAAAGTCTGTTAACCGTCGTCCGTAAACTATCAGCTTGAAATTATGCTCTACCTCGTCCCTACGCCTTTAGGCAATTTAAAAGACATCACTTTCCGGGCAATAGAAATATTGCAATCGGTAGATGTGATTTTGTGCGAGGATACCCGGACATCATCCAAATTATTGCATCATTACAATATACAAAAACCTCTTTCTCCCTACCACCAGCACAATGAGCATAAAATAGCCGCACATTTGGTGCAGCAAATGCAGGCTGGCAAAACCTTTGCCCTGATTACCGATGCTGGCACACCCGCCATTAGCGACCCTGCTTTTTTATTGGTAAGGGAATGTATTGCCAACGATGTAAAAGTAGAATGCCTGCCTGGTGCTACAGCTTTTGTGCCAGCTCTTGTAAATAGTGGGTTAACCACCAATAGTTTTGTATTTGAAGGGTTTCTACCTTTAAAAAAAGGCCGGCAAACCAAGTTGAAAAAGTTGGCTTTGGAGGAGCGTACAATAATAATTTACGAAAGCCCCATGCGGTTGGTAAAGTCGCTGGAAGAGTTTGCGGTTTACTTTGGCAGCGAAAGGAAATGCTGCGTAAGCCGTGAACTCACTAAAATGTTTGAAGAAAACAAACGGGGTACTTTGCTGGAAGTGGCTGCATATTTTAAAGCCAAAACGGTAAAAGGGGAGATTGTGGTGGTGATAGAAGGAAAGGAATAGCTTATTATTAATATAGTGCCACTTAGTGCCTTCAAGGCTTTGTGGCTAATTTTTTTTCAAATAGCAAAAAATAATGTTTGATTTAGAAAAACTCATAAGGCCAAATATTAAGTCTTTAGTGGCCTATTCTTCTGCCCGTGACGAGTTTAGCGGCCAGGCAGATGTTTACTTAGATGCCAATGAAAATAGCTTGGGCAGCCCACTGACCAAATGGTATAACCGCTACCCCGACCCACACCAATGGGCTGTGAAAAAAGCATTGAGTGCCATAAAAGGCATTGCCCCAGAACATATTTTTCTTGGCAATGGCAGCGATGAATGTATCGATTTGCTGTACCGCTGTTTTTGCAACCCTGGCAAAGACAATGCAATTATTTGCCCACCTACTTATGGCATGTACCAAGTAAGTGCCAATATCAATGATGTTGAGCTAAGGATTGCCCCTCTGCTGGATGATTTCCAGCTAAACCTTGCCCATATTGAAACCTTGATAGATGAGAATACAAAACTTATTTGGCTTTGCTCGCCCAATAACCCAACAGGCAACTCGCTAAACAGAACGGATATAGAAATGGTGCTGAACAATTTTAGTGGCTTGGTGGTGATTGACGAGGCCTATATTAATTTTGCGAAGCAAAAGACCTTTATACAAGAATTGGGCGAATACCCCAATCTAGTAGTGATGCAGACATTCAGCAAGGCTTGGGGCTTGGCGGCCTTGCGTTTGGGGATGGCTTTTGCCTCAAAGGAAATTATTGATATTTTCAATAAAACCAAGCCACCATACAATATCAACCAAGCCACACAGGAGCTTGCCTTGAAAGCATTGGAAGAAGTAGGCCAGGTGAACGACATGATCAATGAAATTGTAGATATGCGTGAAGCCTTGGCAGATGTGTTGAAGCAAGTGCCAACAGTGGAGAAAGTGTACCCTTCAGATGCTAATTTTCTATTGGTGAAAATAAAGGATGCACATAAATTATATGGGTTCTTATTAACCAAGGGCATTGTAGTGCGGGACAGGAGCAAGGTGAAACTTTGCGAGGACTGCCTACGCATTACAGTAGGCACAGAAAAAGAGAATACAGATTTGATAGATGCGTTGGCAGAATGGCTTGAAGTAGCTAATTTTGGGTAGTGAAATAAGATTGGTTTACCCTAAAAATCATGAAATGTCAACAGAAGGAACAAAAGCAAACACGTGGAAATTAAAGACACCACCTCTATCCTCTGATTATGAAATGTATAAGGATGTAAAAGATGGCAAGGAAGTAATTGTGTGCGTGGTGGGCAAAACAACTTTGTTGTACGATTACCGTTGTTTAAATGATTTGCACGCAATGCTAAAAGCACATGGCAACTGGATGGAACTTGGAAGTGCAGACGAGCAAAAACCAGCAAAAGAAGGAACCGTAGAAGCATGGGGCCGTTCGGAAACAAACCCTGTTGGTGGGTGGTATGGCCTAAAAAAAGGGTTGCGTGGGCGTTTTGGTATGTATGTGCCACCGTTGATGGAAAAGCTGGGATTGGCAGAACTAACGCATGAACCCAAAAACAATAAGATGAAAGCTATGTAGGTTTATTATATTTTTTAAAGCTTGAGTAAAGCCTTTGACTAAATACTAGCATTTACCAAGATGCAGCTTATTCATCTCCAATTATTTTAATTATTTGCCCAATTTAAAAAACTACTTATATATTTGTTCAACAAGGTTGAATTAAAATAAAATAAGTTGAAAGTTGATAAAGACAATTCCCTGCAAAATATAGGCACCCGTATCAAACAAATGCGCATTTCCCAAAAAAGGGTATTGCAAGAAGTCGCAGATTTATGTGGACTATCTAAAAGTATGCTGTCAAAAATTGAAAACGATAAAGCGCTTCCTTCTGTAGCAAGTTTGGTAAAAATTGCCACTGTGCTTGGCACAACTATTTCCAGCCTAATGGAAGAAAATACAGGTTTAGATGCAATTTATACACCCAAGCAAAAATCGTTGAGCGGCCTTGCAAGAACTGGGAAAGGCTATGCCATTTTCCCTTTTGCATCTGGGTTCCATCACAAAAAAATGCAACCTTTTTTGTTCACGGCCAAAAAAGGGGAAGTAAAGCCACACCTTTTATCGCATGAGGGCGAAGAGTTTGTATTTGTATTAAAAGGAGAAATGAAAATGGATATTGGCAATACCAGCTATCATTTAAAAGAGGGGGATAGCCTATATTTTAATGCTACCCAAATGCACGGTATAATGCCCATTTCTGACGAGGTGGAATATATAGACATATTTGTATAAGTACCAAAATTAATCAATAATCATATAGAGATAAATAGCTTGCCATGAATCGGATTTTTTTTAAAACGTGTTTTGCTTTTTTTGTAATGATATGCTTCTTTATTAATGTAGAGGGGCAGGAGCAATCAGCAAGTAAGGCAATAGTGAATATAGACTTTGCCAAAGAAAAAGGTGAAATGAAACCGATATGGGCTTGGTTTGGCTATGACGAGCCAAATTACACCTATATGAAAGACGGCAAAAAACTGCTTTCAGAAATTGCTGAGTTAAGCCCAGTACCTGTATATGTAAGGGCACATAATTTATTAACGTCCGGCGATGGTACACCTGCCCTTAAATGGGGCAGTACTAATGTTTATACCGAAGATGCCAATGGCAATCCTGTATATTATTGGAATATTGTTGACAGTATTTTTGATACCTATATCCAGCGGGGCATGAAGCCATTGGCACAAATAGGTTTTATGCCAGAAGCATTGTCCACGCACCCACAGCCTTATAAACATACTTGGAAGCCTGGCGATCCTTATTCCAAAATAATTACAGGCTGGGCCTATCCGCCAAAGGATTACAAAAAGTGGGGCGATTTGTGCTACGAATGGGTAAAGCATTGCGTTGCTAGGTATGGGGCAAAAGAAGTAGCCAGTTGGTATTGGGAGGTTTGGAACGAAGCTGACGGTAGCTACTGGAAAGGAACAGCGAAAGAATTTTACAAGTTATACGATTACGCAGCTGATGGCGTAAAAAGAGCATTGCCTACGGCAAGGATTGGTGGATGCGATGCAACAACTGGGGGCATTAAATTTTCGGAGGGCTTTATTAGGCATTGTTTATACGATACCAACTATGTTACAGGTAAAATAGGCTCTCCGCTGGAAGTTTTTTTGTTCCATGCCAAAGGCAGGCCAGGATTGGTGAGAGGGGTAGTGCGAATGGATGTTAGCAAACAATTGCGGATTATCACGGACTATCTTACATTATTTGGCAAATACCCAGAGCTGAATGGGTTGCCAATTATTATTGGTGAATCGGATCCGGAAGGTTGTGCAGCTTGCGGCATGGCCACAAACCCGTCTAATGCTTATAGAAATGGCACCATGTATTCTTCCTACACAGCCGCTTCCATTGCAAGGGTATATGAATTGGCAGCAGCATACAACGTAAATTTGATAGGCGCGGTAAACTGGTCGTTTGAATTTGAAAACCAGCCTTGGTTTGCGGGCTTTCGCGACTTAGCTACAAATGGTATTGATAAGCCTGTTTTAAATGTGTTCCGTATGTTTGGCAAAATGGGGGGTCAATTTGTTGAAGCTAGCAGCAGTAGGATGTATGATTTAAAAGACATCCTCGATTCCAGCGTAAGGAAGCAGGCTGATGTAGGCGTATTGGCCTCTAAAAATGGTAAAAAAGCGGCTATTATGCTGTGGAATTACCACGACAATGATGGGGTGGGCGTTTCAGAACATGCCCAATTGAATATAAATGGCATTCCTGCTGAAAAAGCTACGATGGTTCAGTATATTATAGATACGGATCACAGCAATGCGTATGAGGCTTGGAAAAAAATGGGTTCACCTCAGCCGCCTTCTGAAAGCCAAATTGCTATGTTGGAAAAATTGGACGGGTTGCAAAAACTAGAAAAGGAACATAAAATAAATATTGTAGAAAAGGGCTTGCTCCTCAATATCGAATTACCTAAACAAAGCGTTTCTTTGCTTACTTTTGAGTGGAAATAGGGAATGTAGTAGCCTGCCACTTCGATACTTAGTGGCTAAAAAAATAATATTAATTATGAATAAAAAATTGTTGCCTGTATTGTGGCTTTCAATTATTGCTTTTGCGGGATCGGCAAATGGGTTTCCTGTAGAAATAGCCAAGAAAAATATGGCGAAAGATTTAATTGGTGATACCACTAATGCAGGCTTAAAACTTCCCCAAGGATTTACAGCCATAAAAGCGGCGGATCATATAGGTCAAGTTAGGCATATAGTAGTAACACCTCAGGGTACTTTGTATGCAAAAAGTTTCCGCACTGTAAACGGAAAAGGCATTTTTGTATTGAAAGATTTAAAAGGCAATGGCACGTATGAGGTGGTATCTACATTCGATAAGTTTGCTGGTACTGGCATAGCAATTAAAAAAGGCTACTTGTATGCTTCCAGCGATGAAGAGGTTTTTCGTTATAAATTAGATGCTAAGAACGAAGTGATTAACACCGATGCCCCTGAAAAAATAATAACAGGTTTAATCAATAGGCACCAGCACGAAACAAAATCCATAGCCTTGGATAACGAAGGCAATATCTATGTAAATATTGGTGGCTATGCCAATGCTTGCCAGGAAAGCGATAGGCAAAAAGGCTCAAAAGGAATAATGCCCTGCCCCATATTGGACAGTTCAGGTGGTATATGGGTGTTTAAGGCAAACAAATTGAACCAAACTTATGGCGATGGCACCCGCTATGCAACTGGCTTGCGCAATGTAGTAGGGCTTGATTGGAACCAGCAAACAAACTCACTTTTTGTAATGCAGCATGGACGTGACCAATTGTACGGCAACTGGCCAGAATATTTCGATTCAAAAGCAGGTGCAGAGTTGCCATCAGAATGTATGTACGAGTTGCACAAAGGTTCCAATTGCGGCTGGCCTTACATTTATTACAACCACTTGCTGCACAAAAAAATATTAGCACCTGAATATGGTGGCGATGGAAAAAAAGAAGGCAGCAGCGAATACCAAGACCCTGTTCTTGCTTTTCCTGGGCATTTGGCTCCAAATGGATTGCTGTTTTACACAGGCAACCAATTCCCTGAAAAGTATAAAAATGGTGCGTTCATTGCTTTTCATGGCAGTTGGAATAGGTCGCCCTTGCCACAGGCTGGTTATTTTGTAGTGTTTGCCCCTTTTAAAAACGGCAAGCCAACAGGAGAGTGGGAAGTATTTGCAGATGGCTTTTCGGGCAAGGAAGTTGTAACATCTACCCGTGGTGCAGAACACCGCCCTTGTGGCTTGGCCCAAGGGCCAGATGGTTCCTTGTATGTAAGCGATGATAGTAAAGGGACTATTTATAAAATAAACTACAAGAAGTAATTATGAATTAGGAATTAGGAATTAGGAATTAGGAATTAGGAATTAGGAATTAGGAATTAGGAATTAGGAAAGTTTGAAATCTATGTAAATTACCAAATTTCGTATTATAAAGTTAAAGCATTTTAAATAGCGTGTATGAAGAAAATGTTATTGGTAGCTATTATCTGTTCAGCTACAGTTTATGTATGGGCGCAAACACAAAAGCCAGCCAAGAAAAGCATTGCCCAATCCCCAGCAGCTTCTGCGCAAAGAGGGGCTGGCGTATATAAAACCGAATGCCTTAGTTGCCATCAGGCAGATGGGGGAGGGGTGCCACACTTAAACCCGCCTTTGTATGAAAACACGGATGTAGTGGGTGACAAGAAAAAAATTATCAGTATTGTTTTAAAAGGTATGACCGACCGGATACCTATTGATGGTGAATATTACGGCAATAACATGGCTAGCCATGCCAACCTTACCAACCAGCAAATTGCAGACGTGCTAACCTATATCCGCGCCAGCTTTGGCAACAAGGCTAGCGCGGTTACGGCAGAAGATGTAAAAGCTGTAAGGGGTGGAAAGAAAGCCTAGCTTTATAAAAAAGAACAAATGCAATGACTCCCTACTTTTAGGAAGGAGCAATTACATTTTCATCCCTGTAGCTGCTTTTGTTTTTACTAGCACTAAAGTCATCCCACAAATAGGGCATTTGCCAGGCTTGTCGGCAATTACTTTTGGGTGCATAGGGCAGGTGTATTTTTTTGTAGCTGTCTTCGTTTTCTTGGCAGTGCTATCTTGCATTGTTTGAGAAAAACTGACAACTGTTGCAAAAGAAAGTGTAAGGACTAAAAGTAACTTTTTCATTTTTTATATTTTATTGTTTAAATAAGAATGACCATACAAAAGTAACATCCTTTGTATGGCCATTCTTATGGAATTATGGGTAAGAGTTGTAAGATTATTGATTCTAAGTCAATAAAATGCGCTAGCTATTCTTCTTTACAGGTGTTAAAGCCATACCACATTTAGGGCATTTGCCATCTTTATCTATTCTTACACTTGGGTGCATGGGGCATGTATAGCCAAGTTTTGCTTTTTCCTTTGCTGATAGGTTCAAATTCATGCCACATACTGAACATTTGCCGGGCTTGTCGCTAACCTCGGTAGGATGCGATGGGCATATATACGTTTTTGACTGGGCTATTTTTGCCGCTTCTTTTTTAGAAAGGTTCAGCTTCATGCCACAAATGGGGCAATTGCCTGGCAGTTTCATGGCTATGGTGTCATGTTTTGGGCAGGTGTAATACTTGGTATGTTGCATCGTGTCTTTCCTGCCCCCTTTTATTTGTGCAAATACGGTTACAGATAAGATGGTTAAAACTGCCATCATCAGGATTTTCATTGTTTTCATTGTTATAATTTTATTATACAAAGTGAAACAAAAAAGCTGCCTTTGAAAATGACCCTTATCACGTTTGCTCATGCGTTAAGTCATTAAAAGCTAATAGGTAATGGTAATGCCGACCCCTAACCCCATATCGCTATCGTAATGGGTAGAAATATTGATATATTTTGTAGCGATATAACGTAGGCCAGCCATATATTCCTTATCTGTGTTCACCATAAGGCTAAAGCGCAAACGGCTGGTAACAGGAACATCTTCCCGGCTTAGTTGAAATCGGAATTTGCCATCGCCATCTACCCTTGCATCGGCAATTGCTAACATCGGGAGTGTATATGCAATACCTGCAACGGCAGTATGGCGGTTGCTTTTATTACTTGCCTGCCCAAACCAGTTTTTTTCTTCGCTGCCAAAAATGTTTTTGGGGCCGCCTTCCATTTTGTAATGGTAGTCGAACCCTATATATGGGTACCACCATTGCATCCTTCCTACATAACGCCCTATCATTGTTTCGCTTTCGTAGCCGTGCATATCGTGGTAGCCTAAGTGCCAAAGGGTGCTGGCTTTCCAACGGGTTTGTGCCAGCATTGCCATGCCATCGCTACCATTGGTCTCTATGCCCACTTTTGCCATAAAGTGTGGCATCCTATCATCGGCAAATAGTTTTCTTTGCGCCAGTTTGGGGTAGGGTATTTCTGGATTAACGGGTGAGTTGACATAACTAAATACCCTGCCCATGCCACTCATCATGTGGTACAAAATATGGCAATGGAAAAACCAATCGCCACTTTCTGTGGCTGCAAATTCTATAGTGTCCCTTTCCATGGGCATCATATCCAATACATTCTTTAGCGGGGCATAATCGCCTTGGCCATTCAAAACCCTAAAATCATGGCCATGTAAGTGCATGGGGTGGCGCATCATGCTATTGTTGTATAAGATAATTCGCACGTTTTCGCCTTTTTTGATTAGGATTTTATCGCTTTCGGAGACTGTTTTGTTGTCCAATGTCCACACATACCTGTTCATGTTCCCCGTTAAGTCAAACTTTAATTCTTTTACTGGTGCATTTGGCAACGTAGTTGGGCTAGTAGCACGTAGCATTGAATAATTAAGCGTAACCAAATCGGCAGATTGGTTTTCTTTGTCCATTCCCTGACTGCTATCTTGGGCGGGTGATTTAGTATTATCGGCATCCATTATTTCAGGGTACATGACTGTGTTCATGTCCATGGTTTGGTTTTGCATTTTCATGCCGTCCATATTTACCATATTGCCACGCATATCCATCATTCCGTTCATCATTTTCATGCCAGCGAAATAAGTAAGCTTGGGGAGTTTTTGGGCAGGTACTTTTATGCCATTCCCTAACCAAAGCGAGGCGGATTTGGTACGGTCTTCAGGCGTTACCAAAAACTCGTAACTTTTATTGTCTGGGATGGTAACGATTACATCGTAGGTTTCTGATACAGCAATGATTAGCCTATCTACTTCCACAGGTTCTACATCGTTGCCATCGGTTGCAACGACTGTTATTTTGCCGCCAGCGTAGGTGAGCCAGAAATAATCCGATGCCCCGGCATTGGCTATGCGTAGGCGAACTTTAGTTCCTTTGTGAAAAGACCTCACCCCTAACCCCTCTCCGAAAGAGAGGGGAACTTGACCCTCACTAATTTGTTGCTCATTTTTACCATTGATTAAAAAATTATCGTAATACACATCGCTTACGTCCATGGCGTTCATTCGCTTCCATTCATTCGTGAGTTTCGTTTTGAGATTACCCGTTTTTATAGCCTCAGCATAGCTTTGGGTACTGCCTTTTTGAATGGCAAACCAATCCGTAGCATTGTGGAGGCTGCGGTGTACTTCTTCGGGTTTCATGTCAGTCCATTCACTTATCAGAACAGGTATTGTTGGGATGTCTAATTCTTTTCTTTTGTTCATAATAAAAGCCCCGTACATACCTATTTGCTCTTGCAACATGGTATGGCTATGGTACCAATGCGTGCCATGCTGTATAATTGGGAATTTATACAAATAGGTTTTGTGGGGTTCAATTGGCATTTGCGTAAGGTTGGGTACACCATCGTATTGGTTTGGCAAAATCAAGCCATGCCAATGCAGGGATGTTTCTTCGTCCATTTCATTGTGCACATAAATTTCTGCCGTGTCGCCTTCGGTAAAGGTGAGGGTGGGCATAGGTATCTGCCCATTTACGGCAATGGCATGTTTTGGTTTTTTACCAAAAGTTACGATTGTATCCCTTATGTATAAATCGTAGTGGATAGTATGGGGAGGGGTATTATGTACAATGGTTTTTGTAGGTATAGTACCTGCTTTGGGTTTAGCCATGTTCATGCCAGGCATATCCATGTTGCCCATTTTCTTCATTGGATCCATCCCATCAGTAGCATTGCCTTTACCCATATCCTGCATTTTTTTAGCCGTATCTTTTATGGGCATTGGCATGGTTGGCTGCTTAACGGCTTTAGGCTTTTCCGGTATTAATTTCATGCCGCACTTGGGGCAATTGCCCGGCTTTGTAGCATGTATTTCAGGGTGCATAGGGCAAGTGTAAGTGGTAGCAGTTGCTTTTGCCTTTGTGTCTTTTGTACCCATATTCATGCCTTTCATATCCTGTGCTTGTGCAAAGTAACATGCGGCAAGGATGAATATTATTAATGTTATTTTTTTCATTTTTTAATATTTTTATTTGCAACAACTCTTTTTATGAATAAAGATTGCTTTTAAAATGCTAATTAATATTTGTTTTACTTTTTTCATTTCTATTAATTAGCCAATGAAAGGCTATCTGCTGTTTTATTCATCCAATCCATGATTAATGCCTTTTCTTCTTTACTAAGGTTTGCTTTGTTGTGCATCATTTTGTAAGACGATATTGGCATGGCATCATCTTTTATTTGACCTGAGATACCTTTCATTTTACTTATTTGTCTTCTGCTACTGTAACTGCCAAACGTACTAAAGTTCAATTTTTCTTTTCCGTTATCAATATGCCTTTTCATAATCCATCCCACTGGCTGAATGTTGGCATACCAAGGGTAAACGGTATTGTTGCTATGGCAATCGTAACAGGCATTTTGTAAAATAGATTGTACATTGTTTGGCACTGCATAAACCTTTGCAAAATCGGTTAGCAATACCTGCCCACTTTTGTTGCGGACAGATTGCATAAATTGTACTGCAATAAAGAAGATACCCAGAGCCAATATTATTTTTTTAATTGGCTTCATTGCTATTGCATTGTTTGTTTTACTGAACCGCAGGTAGGCATTGCTTTGCCCAAATAAGGGTTTTTGATGTCTTTGGTTTCGCTAATCCATAGTGCACCTTTACCTTCGTTTGCCATAGGACAAAAATCTTTGTACAAGGTCTGCCCACCATTGCCAAAGGTTTTTATTAAGTCGGTAACGTCTTTGCTCAACATTATAAAATGTTCCCTTTGATGGTCAATTTTACCCGCATTTGCTCCGATATGTTCAGCATTTTCTTTTAGGTCGTCTGCTATATCCATATAGCTTTTCATCTCTGCTTTCGACAAACCCTTCATCTCTACTTTTCCTAAAACAGCTACCATAGCGTTTGCTGCGGTGGCGGCATCTTTGCTATTGTCTTTTGCCAAGGCATTTTTTAGTTGCAGATAGTTGGTAAGTATTTCTTTTATGGGAAAAGTGGCAATAATAGTTTGAACTGCTGTATCGCCACCCATTTCTTTTTTTGCTACATCTGGGGTTTTATTGTTGCCATTACAAGCAATTAATGTTGTTATTATAACAGCTATGCTTAAGATTAACTTTTTCATTTGTATAATTTGAATGTTTGAATAAAATAAATAATCAATCCATAGATAGCTATGAGGCCATCAATGAAAATATAAAGACATTAAATGTTCAATGAATCAAATTAAATAAACACAGTTGAGGATGTATATTTTTTGCCCTAGCAGGTTAGGCGGTGCATGAATTGGGGTGCAGGTTTTGGCTATAGATGTTGTACCTATTTGATTGTGTATAAAAAAAGAGGGAAGGATGATTGGGATGCTGAAGAAAGAAAAATTTATTGTGTGCTGTGTTTGATGCTCCCTTTTCAGCTTGACATATATATGTTCATCTTTGCAGCACCCTTCGGATTTGGCTTTAGTCATTCCACACCTACCACATTTTTCTTTTGCCGTATGGTATAGGCTTGCCCCTATATACTCACCCATGCAATAATGGGACTGTAGGTTAGCACCTACAGTTGTGAGACTGTAAATAACTAAAAAGAATATGGCGACTAATTTTTTCACTGATGCAAATTTATGAGTGAAATGTTATTGAATAATTGCTAAACCTATTTTTTTATTGATAACATACTGGCATTAATGGCTACAACTATGGTGCTTACCGTCATTAAAGCAGCACCTGCGGCTGGGCTTAATAAGATGCCCTGCTTGTACAAAACACCTGCTGCCAAAGGCAATGCCACCACATTGTAGCCCGTTGCCCAAATTAAATTCTGTATCATTTTTCTGTAAGTGGCTTTGCCAAATAAAATGAGGCTAACAATGTCTTTTGGGTTGCTGTTTACCAAAACAATACCAGCGGTTTCGGCTGCAATATCGCTGCCACTGCCCACCGCAATGCCCACATCTGCAATAGCCAAAGCGGGTGCATCGTTAATGCCATCGCCAGTCATGGCAACAAACTCACCTTTGGCTTGCAGTTCTTTTATCTTCTCCAATTTTTGATGGGGCAATACTTCTGCCATAAAACTATCCATGCCCAAAGTGTCGCTTACGCTCTTTGCTACCTTGCTGTTATCTCCTGTTAACAAAATGGATTTGATATTGTTTTCTTTAAGTGTTTTTATAGCTTCGGCTGATTCGGGACGAATTTCATCTGACAAGGCAATATAACCTGCCAATTGATTATTGACAATTAGGAATACAACCGTTTCTGTATCGTTGGCTGTGAAGCCATTGGGCATGGCTATATTGTTTTCTTTTAAATATGTGGGGCTTACCACCAACACTTTCTTTCCTTCTATCGTGGCTTCTACGCCTTTACCCGTAATGGCATTAAAGTTTTCGGTTGCAGGGATGGGTATAGATAAATCCTTTGCTTTTTGCAGGATACCAGTTGCAATTGGGTGTTCTGATTGCTGTTCCAAGGCCGCAGCAAGACTGATGATTTCATTTTCGTTAAACTCTTTTTGCAGCGAAACTATTTTTGATACCTGAAACTTTCCAACGGTCAATGTGCCTGTTTTGTCGAAAACAATGGTGGTAATTTTTCTTGCGTTTTCAAAAGCCGTCCTGTTCTTGATGAGCAAGCCGTTTTTTGCTGACAATGCGGTTGATTTTGCCACCACCAGCGGCACAGCCAAGCCCAATGCATGTGGGCAGCAAATAACAATTACGGTAACCATCCGCTCCATGGCAAAGGCTAGGGTTTGGCCTGATAAATACCACGCAAAGAAGGTGGCTATACCTGCAACCAATGCAATGATGGTGAGCCATCTTGCTGCAGTGTCTGCTAATAACTGCGTTTGCGATTTTGATTTTTGTGCATCATCCACCAACTTGACTAGTTGGGATAAATAGGAATCTTTAGCCGCATGGGAAACAGTTACTTTAATAGACCCGTTGCCATTGATGGCACCTGCAATTACTTTATCACCTTTTATTTTTTGTACTGGCTTGCTTTCGCCAGTGAGCATACTTTCATTCAGGTAACTTTCGCCTTCTAAGATGATGCCATCGGCTGCTACTTTTTCGCCGGGCTTTACCAATATGATGTCGTTCTCTTTTAGGGTATCGGTCTTTACATCATGCACCATGTCGGGCATTACCATGTGCGCATCTGCTGGCATTAACTGTACCAACAATTCCAGATCCATTGATGCACCTGCTATTGATTTCATTTCTATCCAATGCCCCAACAGCATGATAAGGATTAGGGTGGCAAGTTCCCAAAAAAAGTCCATGCCAGGCAAGCCAAATACGATTGCCACGCTGTAGCTATAAGCAACGGTTATGGCAAAGCCAATGAGGAACATCATTCCTGGGTTCTTCGCCTTTACTTCATCCACCAAACCTTTTAAAAAAGGGAAACCACCGTATATAAATACGATGGTTGACAAACCCAATAAAATGTATTTGGAACCTGCAAATTGCCAACGGACACCCATAAAGTGCTGTATCATTTCCGATAGCAACATAATTGGGATAGTTAATGCCAACACTACATAGAACCTTTTTTTAAAATCGGCAATCATGCTGTTATGGTCATGCCCTTCCATGCCCATTGGTGGGTTGCTGCCATGCTGATGGAGGGCATGTTTGTTTTCGGGTGCTACCAATACCAACGTCATTCCGCAAATAGGGCAGTTGCCAGGTTTTGCTTCCAATATTTGTGGGTGCATGGTGCAGGTATATTGCTGGAGTTCCATTGCTAAGTATTTATTGTACTGTCGAAAAAGTTAATGGTGCATTTTGTGGTCCATGCCTTTCATTTTATCCATATCCATCTTTGAATCCATACCCATTTTTTCGGCTTTCATCTTGTGCATCCTATCCATCATTTTTGGGTTTTCCATCATCTTTTTGCACATGCCGGCCATCATGGCCGTGTCGTCTTTGCACATATCCATCATTCCACCCATCATGCCTTGCATCATTCCTGGATTGTCTTTCATCATTTTCATCATCTCACCGTGGTGCTGCATCATTACCATTTTGCCATTTTTGCCATTCATCATCGCTTCCATCATTTCATTGCTCATGCTGCTGTCGTTGGCAATGGTTTCCATCATTGCTTTTCTTGAGTCGGGTTTAGCAAGCACTTCCTTCACATCTTCATTGGATTGGCAAGATGCCAAGACCGTAACAATGGCAATTGCAATCAACATTTTTTGTACTGATTTCATGATTTTAAATTTTAGTGTGAAAACATTTTCACAACCTGTAAAGGTTCAAATACATTGCCATGAGCCTGTTACACAATTGCAATAAAAGTTTGCATGATTCACACATTGGGGAAAGTTTTTTTGTTAACAACTGGCGCATGGACTCTGCCCTGTGCCTACACGTTACTTAAATAACGACATAAACGAATACATACTTGATTAATGATTATGCAAATCAAGTAACGGCTACGAACAGGACAGGAGCCCTGCCCGAGTAGGGGGTTGGTTAGCTCGCCATAAGCCGCACAAACACTTGTGGGCAAAGGAATTTGAAGCACTAAGCGAAGATTTGAAATGGGTTATTTTCTTCTTTTTCGTGATTTATTTTTTTTGCCATTTTCTTTTTTTTGCTTGTAAATCATTGATATTCAGTTGTTTATGTTTTTTAAAGCCTCATTTTTTATGATAATTTAAGTGAATTTTATGATAGTTTATTGATAATAGAATGATAGTTTTATAATAAGAAACTAATAGTTTATTGATAAGAAACGGATAAGATTTTGATGGTGGATTATCATTTTCCTAAGCCAACCATCCGTTGCGAGGGTAAAGGCCAAGGTGCCCCTTACTGTAAATCTGGCATAAATAGGTAAATAGACCAAAATGAAAATCCTATATGGGGGAAATATGCCCCCATGAGCATCCAAAAATGCCCCCATATAGGATACTTGTTCAGCAGCAAACAGCAAAGCATTGACTTAAATTATTTCCTGCTTTTGCCAAACAGAAAACAACAAAAAATGAAATTTTGAAATGCACCCGTTCTTGTTTATTGTTGTTTTTTACAGTTATGATTTGCTTTCAATCTTAGTTCTTTCTATGTTTATCAACAAGAGCAGAAAGCTATGCACTCGGCACAATCTGCGCCTATGTTGCGTTTCCACTCAAACATCAATTTATTTCTACAGTTTTAAAACTAGCTAATCTGCCATAGGTCCTTTGTTGGTCTGGAAAGGCAACAACGGCGAAGAAGGGAGGGAAGGGCAACAAGGAAAAAAAACGATAATATAATGTTGTATTATTGGTATTATTGTAGTGCCGCTAATGGCACAAAAAAACTGCAAGTTAAATGAACCACAATAATCCTCGGAAACATCATTATTTGCCAGAATGTTATACTAAAGCATTTACAAATAGTCAGAAGCAGTTGTGGAAACGAAAAAAAGAAAATAACAAAACTACAGTATGTACACCTGCTCAAATAGGTTATGAAATTGATACCAATAAAATAAGAACAAAGGAAACACTTAGTTTAAATGGATTAGAAGATTTTTACTATGTAGAAAAAAATGCCTTTAAAAAACAAGAAAACAATTATACAAACACTCTTGTCAAAGTCATAAAATATTCTGACTCTCCAATTGTTATAGATAAATTTAAATACCATCTTTTTCTTGAAACACTTTTAACTATTAAAAGACGTAATCCTCAAAGTAGAAATGCAATAATTAATGCATATTCTGAAAAATATAATTCACATAAGTAACGTTTCCGAAAAAACTTTCCCCAAATGCGATTTTCTTCATGGAGTTGATTTTGCACAATAAATGCACCTTCAAATTCGTTTATAGTGTAGCAAAAAGTCACTATTATGAAGATGTTTTACCCTGCGGAAGTAGCCGCCATGGAGCAAGCATATTTTTCGCAATTGCCAGAAAGAGAGAAACGCCATTATTGCGCATTGGCAAGCCTAAAATTAGGCCGTGGCGGGGTAGCATATGTCAGTAGCGTGCTGCCTGTTAGCCGCAAGACAATCCTTGCGGGCAAAAAGGATTTGTTGGCCTTGGCCACGGCAGGTGCCGTTTTAGAGGAAGGCAGGCAACGCAAGCCAGGGGCTGGCAGAAAAAAAAAGATGGTGATGTAGCCCTGTTGACAGAATTTATAGAGCTGCACAAAGCGGGCAGTCCTACCAACCCGGATTTATATTGGCTGGATATAAAGCCTTACAGGATTGCTGAATTGTTTTTTGAGAAGCACCAAGTAAAAGTGAGCAACCAACTGGTGAAGCGCGTGCTAAAAACATTGGGCTATGCTTACCGCAAGCGCACCAAGCAGCTGGCCACTGGCAGCTATGCCCGCAGGGACGGGCAGTTCAATATCATCTGGTCTATTATATTGCTGATGAATTTGAAAAACTCAGCTTGGCGTAGACTCCTGTCTACGTCATAGAGTTTGCAAATCTCCCGATTTGCGTCTTCATAAAACCCAGACAGTTCAAGAGCTTATAGCATTTAGGCGGTTCATCTACCAATAGTATTATAATAACCTTTTTCTAAATACTAATATATTTAGTTTATCTTCGTGCAATATTTAGCTTAAAGCATGGAGACAAAACAACCCAAGCTAAATCGTAGTTCTTTTTTTACTAATATTAATATAGTTGTAGTGCCAAAATTTGGTGTTGCGTTTATCACCCACAAATCACTCACTTTTTCTCACAAATCACTCATAAATCACGCACAAATCACTCAAAAAGTACGCACAAAACACGCACGAAACACTCACAAAAATTTTAAATTAGTGTTGATAATCAATGGCTTACGTGAGTGGCAACGATTTTTGAAAAAAAACGTTAGCGTAAAAATCCCACAAAAATGGCAAAACTGAAACTATTTTAATAAAAACCTCGATGAAAAAGACATTATAAAAAATATGCAATTATTCCCTCCTTGCGCTGTTCCTGTTACCTATTCCTTTAGGTAACTTGTCCCCGTTAGTCCACGCAAACTAAGTATCGCTGCTGCAAGTCTGTAACTTGTGCCCTTCGCTCCATTCTTATCGTCATTGCGGGCACGAGAAATCTAACCGAATGTAAACAGGTTGTTATTAATGTGCAAGGAACTAACAAAATTGATAACTGCCTATATGCGGTTAGATTTCTCCTAAGGTCGAAATGACGGTGGTTGATGAACCCGGGTTGATGAAAGCGAGTGCCTGCATAGGTTGCTGTTATACTGGGCGACATGTTCATCAGGGCATGTTGCCTAAACAGGTAAAAAGGATTTCCTAATGCAAAAAAGCCCATAACACTTGTAAGGAAGGGAAATAGATAAAACGATATGTCATTTATATTGCCTAGTTTTTCTATAAGAATATTTACTAGGCAGCCGTTGTAAGAAAAACCATGCTTAAAAGTTTTCGCCAACCCAATATGTTTGCACAATGGCAAATACTGAATTACATAAAACATACCTTTTTATAGACGAAAGTGGCGACCCTGCTTTTTATGCCAGCGGCAACAGGAGCATAGTAGGTACAGAGGGTTTTAAGCCCTTGTTAATTATTGGCATGATAAAGTTAGAGGATAAAAAAGGCATCCGAAATGCCATTGCCTCTTTTATGGACTAACTAAGAAACGACCCCTTATATAACACCCTGCCTTGTATCAACAACCCTAAAGGCTGGTATTTACATGCTAGCTACGATAATTTGAAGTCCAAATAAAATTTATAGACTTTTTGCGCAAGATTGAAGGGTTTAAATTCTATTGTGTAATAGGCCGAAAAAGGTTAGATTTATTCCATAAAAAACACAATAAAAATGAAACCGAGTTTTATTTCGATTTGGTGTATCACCTCCTAAAAGACAGGTTAAACAAGGAAGATGTTTTTTATCAGGTTTTTCTTTCCGCAAGAAATAAAAACACCCAGCACAAATTAAAACAAGTAATAGATAATGCCTTGGAGCGCGATAATTCCAAACTCAAAACGCCTATTGAAATAAGCTATAATTCCGAGATAGTGCAAAGCAAAGACACACCAGAACTTTGCATAGTAGATTATATGCTTTGGGTATTGCAGCGATACATCCTAAAAAAAGAAAAAAGGTTCTATAATGCCTTGGAATCAAAGTTCAGCCTTATTATTGACCTCTACGATTTTAATAAATACAAGGCAAAAGGATCATCTAACTACTACTATACCGAAAAAAATAAATTTGCCCTAGAAAATGTAGCGGAATTTAAAACAGATGGTTACGTTAAGGCATAAAAAAACAATCTTACATTTCCCGTGGGAATACTCCCAACCTGCCCCAGTGGGCATTATGATAAATGTAAAATTGCATGATAAAGATGCAACTGTTTTATTGAATTTGCAAAACTAAAATCAAATTAAGCAGGCTAATCACTTTTAAATTTTCATAACCAACTGGCACAAGGTCTCCGAAATGTGCTTACACGTTACTTAAATAATCACATAAACGAATAAACTCTTGATTAATGATTATGCAAATTGAGTAACAATTATGAACAGGACAGGAGTCTTGCCTGAGTTGGGAATCAATCATTTTCATTTACACCCCAATATTCGAAAACTTCAAACGTAAACTATTGCCAACAACACTTACAGAACTTAATGCCATGGCTGCCCCTGCCAGCATGGGGTTCAACAAAAATCCATTTACCGGATATAATGCCCCTGCCGCAATGGGTATGCCAATAAGGTTGTAAACAAAGGCCCAGAATAGGTTTTGCTTTATGGTGGCCATTGTTTTTTTAGATAGCAACAGGGCTTTGGGTATCGTGTTTAAATCGGAAGTCAATAAAGTCATTTTGGCTACATCTATGGCTATGTCCGATCCCTTGCCCATGGCAATGCTAACATCGGCCTGTGCCAGTGCGTGGCTATCGTTGATGCCATCGCCCACCATGGCCACCACTTTGTCCTTTTGCTGCAATTCTATAATAAACGCCGCTTTGTCTGCGGGCAAAGTGCCGCCTTTGAAACGCTGAATCCCCACTTGCTTTGCTACCGCTTCGGCAGTTTGGGGGTTGTCGCCCGTAAGCATATATACTTCTATGCCCCTGCTTTGCAGTGTTTCAATGGCCTGTTTAGATGTGGCTTTTATTTTGTCGGCAATGGCAACAATGCCAATCACCCTTTTTTCAGAAAAAAAGTAAATAACCGTGTTGGCCGCTTCCTGCCATTCTTTTTCTAATTGCTTAATGTTATCTGTTATAATAATACCTTTTTCCACGATGAATGCTGGGCTGCCAACCCAATACTTTGTATTGTTGTACATCGCTTCCACACCTTTGCCAGTAATGCTTTCATACTGCGTGAACGCTACCAAAGGCAGCTTGCTTTCCTTTAAATAATTAACCACCGCACCCGCCAGGGGGTGTTCTGATTTATTTTCCATGGAAAAGAATATTTGTTTTTCTTCTGTGGTTGCTGCTGCATCCCATTCCATATTGGTAACGCTGGGTTTGCCCTCGGTAATAGTACCTGTTTTGTCGAGGATAATGGCATCTACTTTATAGGCCAGTTCTAAACTTTCTGCGTCTTTTATCAGGATATTGTTTTCTGCCCCTTTGCCCACGCCCACCATAATGGCGGTTGGCGTAGCCAAACCCAATGCACAAGGGCAGGCGATAACCAGCACCGTAACCGAAGTAAGCAAGGCATGGGTTAAGGCATTTTGCCCACCTGACAGCATCCAAACTATAAATGTGAGGATGGCTATGCCCATTACAACTGGCACAAAAATGCCCGATATTTTATCTACCAATTTTTGCACTGGGGCTTTGCTGCCTTGTGCTTGCTGCACCATTTTAATTATTTGCGCCAGCAAGGTATCGCTGCCTACTTTCTCCGCTTTAAAATGCACGGCCCCTTTTTGGTTGATGGTGCCTGCAAATACTTTTGCACCTGCTTCTTTTAATACGGCTACGGGTTCGCCAGTAATCATGCTTTCGTCTATGTAGGTGCTGCCACTAACCACCACGCCATCCACTGCTATTTTTTCGCCGGGCTTTACCATTATTTCGTTGCCAATCTGCACTTGTGCAATGGGTATTTCTTTTTCCTGCCCATCTGCTACTATGCGCACTGTCTTGGGCTGTAGCCCAATTAGTTTTTTTATGGCTGACGATGTGTTTGATTTTGCTTTTTCCTCCAATAGTTTGCCAAGGGAAATAAAGGCAATCACTACTGCGGCTGCTTCAAAATACACATCGGGCTGCAAGCCACGGCTAGTCCAAAATTGTGGGTTTAGCGTATTGAAAACGCTGAACAAAAATGCCACGCCTGTGCTTAAAGCCACCAATGTATCCATATTGGCACTGCCGTGCAGCGCCTGTTTCCATGCATTGATAAAATAGCTTTTGCCAAACCAAAACAAGACGGGCATTGCCAAGGCCATCATGATATAGTTGGCATAATGCATTTCACGGAAAAACATGCCAATAACAACTATGGGCAGTGATAATGCGCTTGCCCAAATGAACTGCGTTTTTAGCTGGTTGTACCTTAATGCCTCTGCTTCTTCTTTTAGGGTTTGGCTGTTTTCCTCATCAATTATCAAATCGTAACCAATGCTTTGCACTGTGGCTTTTAGTTGCTCTGGCGTAATAACGCCAGGGATAAAAGTTACCTGCAAACTAGCATCGGCAAAATTTACATTGGCATCCAACACCCCATTTTGGCTTTTAGACATGCTTTGAACGCTATTGGCACAAGAGGCGCAGGTCATGCCTGTAACGGGATATGCTTTTACAACGGTTGGTACATTGTAACCCACATCCCTGATGGCAGTAACCAAACTGCTAATAGAGGTAATGTCGGCATCTATTTCTACAATTGCTTGTTTGTTGTTCAGTTCTACCTTGTGCTGCAATACCCCATTGGTTTTTGCCAGTGCCTTGTCAATAATCATGGCGCAATGCTCGCTCTCCATGCCTTCTAAAGGCAATGTAACTGATACCTTTTCCATTATTGTTTATTTAAAAGCGTTTTATTGCTCAAGTACAATGTTGAGTAATTAGCCACGAAGGCACGAAGACTCAAAGAAGCACAAAGTTTTAAGGGAAGGAAAATAAAAAGGTTAGATGCCATTTCTGCTTTTTTCTTAGTGCTGCTTCGAGCCTTCATGTCTTTGTGGCAAGAAAGGTGGTGAGAAGTAAAAAAGGTTAATCTACCAGCAAATCATAGCCAATGCTTTTTACGGCTTTCTTTAATTTTGCTGGGCTTACAATGTCGCTGTTAAATACTATGTCAACTTTTTTATCCGGGAAGTTTACAAGGGCAGATTGCACGCCCTCTTGCTTTTGTAGTATGTTCTGAACGCCTTTGGCGCAAGCGGCGCAGCTCATGCCAGTTACAGGGTAAGTTTTGTTTACTGTAGTTTCAATTCCTGTTGATGCAATTGCATTATTTGTTACTGTTTCCATTGTTTAAATATTTTATACAAAGGTCTTTTAACAATGGCTGGTAGCTATTACATTATTATGGTTATTAATTGTAACATTTAAAGATTATCGATGGCTTTGCGTTTATGGTCTTTTAACGATTTGAAATGCGAAGGCGTAAACCCGGTTGTTTTCTTGAACTGGTTAGATAAGTAAGCCACGCTACTATACCCCAGTAGGTCGGCAATTTCCGACAGGCTAAGTTCGTCATACACTAGCAATTCCTTCACCCGTTCAATCTTTTGGGCAATAAAATATTTTTCTATTGTAGTGCCTTCTACTTCTGAAAACAGGTTGCTTAAATAGCTGTAATCGTGGTGCAGTTGTGCAACAATTGCATCGGAAAGATTGGTTTTGATATAGTCGTTGGAATGGTGAACCAAGGTGATAATCGTATTTTTTATTTTTTCAATTATCTGGCTCTTATGGTCGTCAATTATTTCGAAGCCTACTTTTTTTAGTTCTAACGCTAGTACTTGCAATTGGTTTTTGGTAAGAGAGGTTTGCAATTCCACTTCGCCCAATTCTATAGACAATGCAACCAAACCTTGGTTTTCAAGGATTGATTTTACCACCATCTTGCAGCGGCCGCAGACCATGCTTTTTATATAGAGTTTCATTTTTTAGTAATAAGGGGGTAACCTAGTAATCCCTTCTTTTAAACCGAAGGTACAGCGACAAGCCCAAGCTAACATAGTTTTCAGAGCCACCGTCGTGGCTTACAGTTTCATATTTCAAATTCAAATCAATGGGGCAAGACTTTATTGGGATGATATAGCCAGCGTTGGCAGCAAACACTACCCCGTGGAATTTGTAATTCTCTGTATAGCCATTGACATTGATAGATGTTACGCCAACAAGATTATAACCCACTTGTGGTTCTACATAAAAGCCAGTGCCGCTATGGTTTATGGTGTAGCGGTAGCCTATTTTCAACGGCACAACCACGGTACCATCCCCTTCGCCACCATCCTGCAAAGCAAAATCATTAAAGCCGAGTTCAAGCGTAGCACTTGCCCCTTTGGGAAGCGGGTACGCACCTTTTAAATAAGCACCATAGCCAAGGCTGTAGTTATTGGCATTTTTCCCTACCATCTTTACCACCCCAAACTGTGCATTACTTTGTGCAGCAACACAAAAAATCACAGCAACCAACAAAATTATTTTTCGCATAAACAGGATATTTTTGTATGGCTCAAATATATTATTCCAATTGCGAAAAAATATAACCCACTGCTAAAAATATTGGAAACCACTACAAATTATCCATATATTCCTGCAGCAACATGGTAGCTGCCACCTGGTCTATATTCCCTTTTACCTGCCTGTCTTTCTTTTTCATACCCATTTGCACCATGGCACGGGAAGCATTTTTGGAGGAATAGCGTTCGTCAACGGTTTGCAAGGGGATGGCAGGGAAGTTTTTCTGCAATTGTTTTATGGCTGCCAATACCAATGGCGTGCCGTGGGTAGGTGTATCGTCAAGGTTTAGGGGCATTCCTATTAATATCAGTTCTACAGGTTCTTTGCTGAAATAGTCTTTTAAATAAGGTATTAATTGCTTGCTTTCGATGGTGTCTAAAGCAGTTGCAATGATTTTAAAGGGGTCAGTAACTGCTATGCCAGTGCGCTTGCTGCCGTAATCGATACATATAATTCTAGCCATATTTTATTGAGTAAGTTTGTCTGAACCACGATTTATAGGATTCAAGGGATTAAAATGCTTCGTCCCAATGTATTTATGCCTAGATTTAATGGAGTAAAAAAGGTCTATAAAAAAGCTATCAAATCCGCAATTACAAACACGGCGAATACAACGCTGGCAATGCCATTGGCAGTCATAAAGGCTATGTTTACCTTGCTGAGGTCGTTGGGTTTTACGATGGCGTGCTGGTATATAAGCATACCTACAAAAAGAGCTACGCCAATCCAGTACAGCCAATGGAAATGCCCATAAAAGCCTGATGCAATAACACAAGCAGCACTAATTAGGTGCAATAACTCACTAATTTTTAATCCCTTAGCTGTGCCAACCACGGCAGGGATGGAGTATAGGTCTTGCGATTGGTCGAAAGCTATATCCTGCAAGGCAAAAATGATATCGAACCCACTAACCCAAAAAACCACGGCAAAGGAGAAAAGGATAGGCAATACATCGAACCTGCCTGTAACTGCAAGGTATGCCCCAATAGGAGCCAATGACAAACCAATACCCAATACCAAGTGGCATAAGGCGGTGAAACGCTTGGTGTAGCTATAAAATAGGATAATAAACAAAGCTACTGGGCTAAGATAAAAGCAAAGGGGGTTGATAAAGTAAGTAGCCACAATAAACAAAATACAAGAACCGATAGTGAAATTCAAGGCATTGCTTGCCGAAATAATACCTGCTGGTATTTCCCTACTAGCTGTACGGGGGTTTTTTGCATCAAACTGGCGGTCGAGATAGCGGTTAAAGGCCATGGCGGCACTCCGGGCGGTAACCATGCAGAGGAGGACGAGTAAGAAGGTAATGCCATACCTTATGTACCAAGGACCGATATTTAGCCTATTTGCCTCATGGTTAATTACCCCTAGGGCAAACCCAATCAAAGCAAAGGGCAATGCAAAAATTGTATGGGAAAATTTGACAAGGGAAAGGTAATTTTTAACTGTACTCATGTACTAAGAAGATAATTTTAATTTATAACAATATACTTCACTTTCATTAGCCACGTCATTTCGACGCAGGAGAAATCTAACCGCTTAATTAGTGTGTCTTTTTCGATGAGATTTCTCCTGCATCGAAATGACGGAAATTTACCCCAAAAAACGTTGCTCACACAGTTTCCATAACACAATTCCTGCCGCTACACTAATGTTCAAGGAATGTTTGGTGCCTAATTGGGGTATCTCAATGCAGCCATCACAATAGGGGAGGAGTTCACTAGCTACGCCTTCTACTTCATTGCCCATGATAACAGCTATTTTATGCGATGGTTGCCAAACAAATTTTTCCAAGGAAATGCTGCCTTCCGCTTGTTCTACAGCATATATTTTGTAGCCCCTTTCTTGTAAATCAGTAATAGCGTCAATTGTATTTTCATAATACAACCAATCTACCGTTTCTGTTGCGCCTAGGGCCGTTTTGTGTATGTCCCTATGGGGAGGCTGCGGTGTATAGCCACATAAACAAATGGCTTCTATCAAAAAAGCATCGGCGGTACGGAACACACTACCCACATTGTGCATACTGCGGATATTGTCTAGGACTACAATAACCTTATTCTTTTCAGATTGCTTGAATTCCTCTACACTCATCCTGCCCAATTCGTCCATGCTCAGTTTCCTCATTACTCCCTTTCCTTTGGCTGCAAAAGTAGATGCTATTCTGCAATATTTAATCGGAAGTTAATCGGGAGTTAGTGGGGAGTTGGCGGAAGTTGGTTCGTGGCAAAAAATACTCATTATCCTTGCCCTTTTGTTAAATACACATAGGCGAAGGCTTGGGAATGGTATTTGTTTGAATAATGATTGTTGGAAACATATTTATAACCCAATAAAATTATTACTATGGACACTCAAGAATTAGAAGTAGACAACCTTACAGGCATTAACCACGAAGGGAATTATATAAATACGCCGCCAAAGTATTTAACGGCTTCCTCTATCATTGGCGATGAAGTACACGATGAAGCAAAGGAACACATTGGCGATATAAAAGACATCATGCTAGATATTGCCACGGGAAAAATAGATTACCTAGTAATAGAAACAGGGGGCCTGCTTGGCATTGGCACCAAGTATTTTGCCACCCCATTTAATTTGCTGTCAATAGACCCAGAGAACAAGTCCTTCCTGTTCAATGGCACAAAAGAAAAATTTGAGAATGCGCCAGGCTTTGACAAAGACCATTGGCCAGATACCAATGCAATGCAATTGGTGTACGACTACTGGAGTTTTATTTAGCCAGTCTGAACCTAGATTTTTAGGATTAAAGAGATTAAATGGATTTTTTCGTAGCAGATAAATTATTGCCATTATGTATGTAGCGGGACTATTGATTTCCCTAAATATACATAATGGCAATATTCAGTTAAAGGGTGGGGGCAAGCCCAGCCCCTATACACGCCAACATATCCCCCATTTTTCCCCAAAACATACAAGCAACCAAATCAACAAAAACGCATAGTATCTTCGCCGCTATGTCTAAGGCAAGTTCAGAAACACCTTTAATGCAGCAGCACCGGGCTATTAAGCAAAAATACCCAGATGCTATTTTGTTGTTTCGTGTGGGTGACTTTTACGAGACCTTTGGCGATGATGCGGTAAAAGCGTCCGCTGTATTAGGCATTACGCTTACCAAAAGAAACAATGGCGATGCCAATAGCAGCCAATTGGCGGGCTTCCCACACCATGCTTTAGATACATATTTGCATAAGCTGGTAAAAGCGGGCTACCGTGTGGCCATTTGTGACCAACTGGAAGACCCCAAGCTAGCCAAAGGCATTGTAAAAAGGGGCGTAACAGAATTGGTTACACCTGGCATTGCTACCAACGACAAATTATTAGAACACAACAGCAACAACTTTTTGGCAGCCGTGCATTTTGATGGGGATGTATTGGGCGTGGCTTTCTTGGATATTAGCACTGGGGAGTTTTTTGTAGCAGAGGGCAATGCAGAATACATAGACAAACTATTACAAAGCCTGAAACCCGCCGAGGTGGTTTACCAACGCAGCTACCAAAAACAATTCAAGGAATTGTTTGGCAATAAGTTTTACACCTATACCATGGAGGCATGGCTTTTTGAGGAAGCTTTTGCCACAGAAAGTTTGCTCAAGCATTTCCAAGTACATTCCCTGAAAGGATATGGCGTGGAAAACCTGCATACTGGCATTGTAGCGGCAGGGGCTATCTTGTACTATTTAAAAGAAACTGAACACCCTAACCTGCAACATATTACATCTGTGCAACGGATGGAAAAGGATGATTATTTGTGGATGGACAGGTTTACCATACGCAACCTAGAATTGTTGAATGCTGGTTCTGGCGATGGCAATTGCCTGCTAAAAGTGCTGGACAATACCGTAAGCCCAATGGGTGCAAGGATGCTGAAACGCTGGGTGGTGCTGCCACTAAAAGACATACAAAAAATAAATGAGCGGCTGGATACTGTAGAGCATTTTATAATGCAAACAGATATTCGTAAGCAGCTTTCAATAGCCATCAAGCAATGTGGCGATGTGGAGCGGCTGGTAGGCAAGCTGCCCATGAAAAAGATAAACCCAAGGGAAGTATTGCAACTGGCCAAGGGGCTTCAACAGGTGGAACATATCAAATTGCAACTAAGCATCAGCAATAATGATTACTTAAAAAGACTAGCAGATGCACTAAACCCTTGCCATTTTATCATAGAAAAAATAATTGCCGAGATAAACGAAAATACGCCCATTGCCATCAACAAAGGCGGGGTAGTGAACAAAGGGGTAAACGAAACGCTTGACGAATTGCGGCAAATAGCAAGCGGGGGCAAAGATTTTCTATTGAATATACAGCAAAGGGAAGCTGAGCAAACAGGTATTTCTTCCCTTAAAATTAGTTTTAATAATGTGTTTGGCTATTACTTGGAAGTAACCAATCTTCATAAAAGCAAAGTGCCTGCCGAGTGGATTCGCAAGCAAACCCTTGCCAATGCCGAGCGTTATATAACCCCGGAGCTGAAAGAATATGAGGAAAAGATAATGGGGGCAGAGGACAAGATACTGGCCATAGAAATAGATGTGTACAACAAGCTATTGCTCGCCTTGCAAGATTATATTGCACCAATACAAGTTAACGGGAATGTGCTTGCCATATTAGATTGCCTACTTTGTTTTGCTGACAATGCCCTGCAATACCAATACAAAAAACCACAATTGCATGAGGGCTTGGCTTTGGAACTTAAAGAAAGCCGCCACCCGGTAATAGAACGTACCCTGCCTCCCGGTGAGAATTATATAGCCAACGATATTTTTCTAAGCCCGGAAGAGCAGCAAATTATTATACTCACAGGGCCAAACATGAGTGGTAAAAGTGCTATCTTGAGGCAAACAGCATTGATTACCTTAATGGCACATATTGGCAGCTTTGTGCCAGCAGCATCTGCAAAAGTACCATTGACAGATAAGATATTTACCCGCGTGGGTGCCAGCGACAACCTAAGCGGTGGGGAGAGTACCTTTATGGTGGAGATGAACGAAACGGCAAGCATTATCAACAATATATCTGAACGCAGTTTGGTATTGCTGGATGAAATAGGCCGTGGCACTTCTACTTATGATGGCATATCCATTGCCTGGAGTATTGTGGAGTTTTTGCACAATTCACCCGCTTCGCCAAAAACATTGTTTGCCACCCACTACCACGAGCTTAATGAACTGGAAGAAAAATTGGCTTTGGTAAAAAACTACCATGTTACCAATAAAGAAATAGCCAATAAAATAATCTTCCTGCGTAAGCTAGCCCCGGGTGGCAGCACGCATAGCTTTGGTATCCATGTGGCGAAAATGGCGGGGATGCCGCCTAAATTGATAGAACGTGCCAATGATATTTTAAAGCAGCTAGAAGCCAAGCATGTAAATGATGAGGAAGAAACCGCTGAGAGCGAACAGCCAATAGTTAACAGTAAGAATACACGTAAGGCAGTAAAGAGCCTTAGCACCCCACAGGTGCAGTTGTCTATTTTTGATGCACATTCCCAAACATTTGAAGATATAAGGAAACTACTGGCCGCTATTGATATTAACCGACTTACACCTATGGAAGCTTTATTGAAATTGCAGGAGATAAAGGAAAAAATAAGGGACTAGTTTTTTTGCCACTAAGGCACAAAGACAGAAACCAGCACAAAGAAGAACAAAAAACACATAAAGTATAAAACGCTACCAAGGCATGCTTTTTAACTTAAATAGTATCAAAATTTGCATGAAATACATACCTAAGTAGCATAAATCACTGTTTTTTAAGATTTTCTTTTTTCAGTACTTATAACACCTAAATTTGCACCCGTTATGAGTAAAGTAGAACATTATCGGAAGCTGTTGGGGGTTACCAAACAAGCAGATTTAAAAGATTTGAAATCGGTTTACAGGAATCATATGAAGGACTGGCATCCCGACAAATTCCAGGACAAGGAAGAATCAGAAAAATTAGCTGCTGAAAAAAAGAGCAAAATTGTTATTGAAGCATACCATTTTTTGGTAAGCATTGCCCCTGAAACCATTGAGGCAAGCCTAGAACAGTATTACCAAACACTGGATACTGCGAGCATTGAGGATTTTGAATATAAAGGTACTACCCTGCGTATCGATTTTTCTGATGGGCATAGCTACGAATATTTCGATGTGCCAAAAGCCGCTTATGTAAAACTGGTAAACGCACCAGCCCAAGCACGTTTTGTGCGCAGGCATATCAGCGAAACTTATGTTTACAGGAGCGTGAATAAGATAGTGGCAGCGGCTTAGAACGTTGTGCGTTTTAAGTATTAAGTTGTACGTTTTTTAATCTCAATATAAGTATATCAAAAAAGAAAGAACCCTTGGATATTGAATCCAAGGGTTCTTTCTTTTTATGCGTTTTTTTTCATTTCTGTTAGCATAGCAATAATTTTGTCAAGCTTTTCCACTTCAAGGGTGTTTAGCTTGATGGCGAGTGCTTCTATTTCCAGTTTTGCATCTATATTGGTATTATAATCCGCCAGTGCCTGTGCCCTGTCCCGGTCATTCTGCCTGTTTTGCGCCATCATAATAATGGGTGCTGCATAAGCCGCCTGTGTGGAAAACACTAGGTTGAGCAAAATAAAAGGGTACACATCCCAATGGTAACAAAAGCCAACCATATTCAGCCCCATCCACAGCACCACAAGTACCGTCTGGATAATAATAAACCGCCAGGAGCCCATGCCATTTGCTACCGCATCTGCCAGCCGGCACCCAAAGCTAGATTCTTCTACATGCTGCTCATGCCAATTTTTTGTTTTCTTCATGTTTTTTTCATTTGAATTAAGAGGGATTCAAACGAATATAGAAGGATTTTTTGAGTAAAATAAAGTAATACTTTTATTTAATTTTCACTAAAATTGTTTTAGTTAATGTATCACTAGAAGAACCTACAACCTTAGATTTAATATTAAATCTACCACTAACCTTAAAAGGATTAGAAACTATTATGCTAGAAACATGTTTTTCAGAAAACGCAAACCCAGGATATACTAAATTAATACTTGTGTCTAAAGGTGTTATTTGATAATATACTTTTACTGGATCAGAAATAACACCCCTGCCTGGATTTCTGAAAAGGTTTGTAGATATAGTAATATTATTACTTGTATCAGCTAAATATTTATCAGCACTTATTAATATATCATCCGGAGCAGCAAGATTAAATGTAATTAAAGTATCAATGATAAAAGTTTTTACAGAAGCTTTTACACGCACCATTTCTGGCATATTATTTTTTAGTGCTACAGTTGCATATCCTAAAGCATCTACTTGAACTGTCATTAGAGTATCGTTATTAGAGAAAGTACCGCCTGATGTAATAAAAGTAACATTTCTACTTGCATCATCTGATTGAGAATTTATTTTTACAGTTAAAATACAATTAGAAACACTATCGGCATCAATTTGATTATTTGATACGTTAGTAAACGTAATAATATCATTTAGGTCGGGCCCACTATTACTTCCTACTCTATATAAATCATCCTCTTTTTTACATGAAAAAAAAGAAAGTATTAGGAATGATAGAACAATTATTATTTTTCCCATGCTAAAATTTTTAAATTGTAAAGTGAATAAGTATGGAATCATATTCTTCTATTCCCAAGGAGTCAGTTACAGTTACATTTATTTTAAACACATCTCCATCATTAAGTCCTCCGCCAGCTTTTATAACAATATCTTTTTGAAAAAGGTTTTGTATGAACTTATCTGTTTTCCAACTAATCTTTTGTGTCTCATTTCCGCCTTCATCTAAAAATACTACAGGGTCATCCGTCAGAATTTCTAACATTTTTATAGGAAAACCGCTTCCTCCATGATTGTAAAAAAATTTACAAGAATTGTTTCCTTCCGAAATTTGATTTGAACTAATTGAAGTTGTAAGCATAATTTTTTTTTAATTTGTTCTGAAAATTGAGTTTCCTATACCGTTAAGTAATGACTGTACTCTAACATCAATGGAAAATGAAACAAAAGGTGAGGCTTTCGCTGTAAGATTATTTCTATCTAAAAGAGGGTTTTTGGGTTCGGTATAGTAAAAATAAAAACCACTATTTATTTTTAACCATGTCCACAAACGAAAACCTGTGCCAAGGATTAATGCTTTGTCACTTAACAAAACCCCACGCCTAACACTATCTTTTGCAACTGATTCTAAAGACATACCAATTAAAAGTGAAAATCTAGATCTTAAAAAATTCCCAAAGCCTTTATATTGCCTTAAAGGGGTAGAATCATTTAGTGGTGAAGGCGAAATATGAATGCCTAGGTAAGGCATCCATCGTCCAATTCCCCATACATAGCTATAGCCTGCTGTAGATGTTATAAATTGATTAGCCTGTTTTACGAATTCCTTTGGATAAGTAGTAGCTAGCGCATTTTCAAGCACAACATTATCGACAATTATTTTTTCAATAATAGTGTTGATAGCGTTGGACTTTTCAGTAATTACAACATTTATTAAACTATCCCAATTTTCAGCATCAAGTTCTTTAATTCCTGCAAAATTAGAAGATATAAATATCGTATTATCAACACTATCAATGTATTTTTTTATTGGCTTGAATTCATTTTGAAATTTAACAACCAAATTCGAATCCTTATTTAAATTAAACCAATTCTGAGCTAGTAAATCATTTTTTATTTTCAATATATATGAATTTATCATTGAAGAATCATTTACAAACTTTTTAGATTTTTTAAATACAGTGTCTTTATTAAACCTTTGCTGATAGGTGTTTATATAGCCACTAATTATGCTCAATGTTTTGAACATTTCCCCAAATGCGCTTTTTAATTTAATATTTACGCTATCTATATTTGCTACTGCGTATTTCTTATTAGTTGCTTTAATTATAACTGATACATTCTTGACAAATGATGCTGCAATAACTTTGTTGCTTATATCAAGATTTGTATTCCTCTCATTGATATTTTTTTTTGCAAAATCATTTATCATAGACTCTGTCTTAGTATCTTGTTCTATCTTGGCAATCAATTCTTTTTTTGCTGCATCATTAAGTTGCTGTTGGTCTAAAATCTTCACTTCAATAAAATAGCCTACGCTAGGTTTTAATGTAATAAAAGATTTTGTATAAGCATCGGTAGACGAAAAGTCAATTCCATAAAAAATTGTATCAAGTGCAATAATAGGATTTTTAGAAAAATTTAAAACATCATTATTCGTTATTATTCTAAGAGTTTTAGATGCACTATGAACATTTTTATAACCAACATCATTAAGTATTCCATGATAATTTGTAATATCTACTTGATAAATGTTTACAATTATTTGCTTGACCTTTTGTGAATCAATATTTAAAAAATGGATTCTAAACGGTAAGTCATAAGGCAAAATCCCCTTTATAGTATCTGGATTTTTAAAATCGTATTGTATATCCTGTCCATAACTATTGACAGCAAAAAAACACACCAATAGAATAATAATTAATTCATATTTTCTCATAAATAAATTTTAAATAGCCTACTCTCTCCCGTTTTCGGCTACCCGGTTGCCTGAAATACAGGCTTTTTTGTATAGTTAACGGCGTAGCATTACGTTAGCTGTACTTGCGTACAACTGTACCGTTGTATTTTAAAATTCATAGCTCCGCAAAGGCAATCAAGTTGCACTCATCCCCAAAAAAGTCCATTTATTGCCTAAAATCTGCTAATGGTTCTTTCTTTCTTGTGCAATTGGAACATAACGCTGCTGCACATTTTTCAAAAGGGACACTTAGGCTTTCAATATTTCCCCTTAAATTTTAGATAGGGGCGTATTATTGGCTAACAGCAAAGCCACTTTTATCAGTCAGCATCTTTATAATCTTAATATAGGACAATATGCCCAGCATATTTACACATCATAGCAATTGGAAACAGTAGTAAACAGCTAAATTGGATAAGGGCAATAAAGATTTTAATCTCTCTAGGAAGTGGCTTTGCTTTTGGTATAGCAATAACGGCTATGCAAAATATAAAATTCAGGGTTCAACTGATAGGTTTTATCTGATTTGTTTCATAAGCTAATTTTATGTGTTTAAGATGGATTTGATATAGGTTTTTTATTTCGATATAAAGGAAAGGATATTTTTTTAATAAAAAAAATTATTTTGTTAAAATGTAGAAATATTTCAACATTTTTCTTGATTTCACCTTGTTTTCTGTCGCTTTTGCCATTTGTCAAGGCAAAAACGTTTACCAAAAGCTAAAACCGCTTTTCATCAAGTTGCTATTTTCTACTTTTATGGCAAAATAAATATTCATGAAATTTTCTTGTCTTTGTGCTTTGGTTATTATAGGGTTTGTTTCCTTTTCATTTAGCAATGCTGCTGTAGCTCAAACTATGCAGGGCTGCGACAGCACGCCACAACTGAACAAGCAGGTAATTGCTTTTGTGAACTCGAAAATGGGCAAGCAGGTAGGCCGCGGCGAGTGCTGGGACCTTGCTGCCGAGCCGCTGAACCTACTGGGGGCCAACTGGAACAAGCAACTGGTATATGGCAGGCAAGTAGATTATGAAAAAGAATGCGTGTACCCTGGCGACATGATGCAGTTTGAGGGCGTTACCATTAAATATACAACACCAGACAGGGTAAAGCATATAGAAAAGATGGAGCACCATACCGCCATTGTATATGAGGTAAAGGGAAAAGGCTACTTTATCATTGCGCACCAGAATACGGGCATGTGGGGCAGGAAAGTAGGCACCAGCGAGCTTGATTTGCAGAACATAACCAAAGGCAGGTTCACCATTTTCCGCCCTTATAAATAATAGCCACTAAGACTCAAAGAAGCACAAAGGAATTAATAAAAGAAAAGGACTGCATTTTTTTATTGCTATAGTCATATAGTCTTTTTTGTTATAAGTCGAAAACCTTCCTTTAGCATCTTTGTGCTGCTTAGTGCTTTCGTGACTTTGTGGCAAAATAAATGTCCTTATCTTTTGTGCATCTTTGCGCTTTTGTGCCTTCGTGGCTATCTATCTTCCAATGGTGAAAAAGAAGTAGTTTTAGCCCTCTGAAATTGTGATTATGCGGTTGTTTATTGTTGCTATTGCTTGTTTTATCGTTTCTATTGTTGCTGCCCAAAACAAAATGCCTTATTTGTTGGTAGGCACTTATACCAATGGCAAAAGCGAGGGTATATATGTTTATCAATTTAATACCGAAACAGGTATGGCCACGCTGGTAAGCAAAGCCAAAACAGACAATCCCTCCTACTTAGCCATCAGCAACAATGGGCAATTTGTTTATGTCGTAAAAGAAGGCGGGGGAGATAATGGCAGCGGGGCTTCGGCTTATGCCTTCGACAAGCATAGGGGCCAGTTGCAATTTTTAAACAAGCAATCTACCCATAGCGACGGGCCTTGTTACGTAACCGTTGATAGCCAAAACAAATGGGCTTTCACCGCCAACTACAAGGGAGGCAGCCTTTCTGCTTTCCCTATAAAGCCAGATGGTAGTTTAGATACACTAAGGCAATTGATACAGCATACAGGCAACAGCATTGTAAAAAGCCGCCAGAAAGAATCGCATGTGCATACCGTAGTGTTGTCTCCAGACGAAAAGTATTTGTTTACGAACGACTTAGGCACAGACAAAATAACCCAATACCCTTTTAATCCTCAAACTACAAGTGTGCCTCTTTCTATAGAAAACAGTATTGAAACACAAAGCACGCCAGGCAATGGCCCACGCCATATTGCTTTTGCGCCAAGCAAAAAATATATGTTTGTAATAAATGAACTAAGCGGCACAGTAGATGTTTTTGGCTTTAAGCACAACCACTTGAAACTGAAGCAAACGATTAGCACAGACAGTACCAACAACCTTGACAAAGGCAGTGCCGATATTCATTTATCTGCCGATGGGAAGTTTTTATATGCCACCAACAGGGGCAGCTACAATACCATTGCCACTTATGCAGTAAACACATTAACTGGCATATTGAAGCTGTTACAAGTGCAGCCAACAGGCGGCATCATGCCACGTAACTTTACCATTGACCCCACAGGTAAATTTTTATTGATTGGCCATCAAAAATCTGATAATATTATTATTTTCAAAAGGGATACTGCTACAGGTTTGTTGAAGCCAACAGGCATGAGCATTGAAGTAGGAAGCCCTGTATGTTTGAAAATGGTGGGTAATGAGGAGTAGAAATGGCTACTAAATAC
Source organism: Parasediminibacterium schistidii (assembly GCF_046546515.1). NCBI lineage: Bacteria > Pseudomonadati > Bacteroidota > Chitinophagia > Chitinophagales > Chitinophagaceae > Parasediminibacterium > Parasediminibacterium schistidii. Next base: position 107,582 of record NZ_JBKHKJ010000004.1, read on the forward strand.
AATTCTGGACAATTAGGTACGAAGATTTAAAAGAGTAAAATAAGTTACATTTCTTTCTTCTTTTTTTCTTTGTGCTACTTCGAGTTTTCGTGCCTTAGTGGCTAAAAAAACTATTTCGCCCCACTGTTATCCACCGCCACTACCGGCGTAGCCCCTAGTTTTTTAATAATCTGCATCACCTTGATAGCAGTACCCAAATGAGAAGTGCTGTCGCCATTAATAACGACAGAAGGCTTGTCCGTTTCCTTGGCAAGGTATTCTTTCAATGCCCCGGGCAGGCTATCTATCGATACTGGCGTTTGCCCTATGTAAATCTGCTGGTTCTTGTCCACGGTTATCACCACCGTTTGCTTTGCCTTTGTGTCGCTTTTTCCCTTGGGGTTAGATACCTTTATTACATTAGGATTAGCCAATGTGGAAACGATAAGAAAAAACAGCAGCAGTATGAACAAAATATCGTTCAATGCGCCTGTATGCACTTCGGGGTGGTTTCTTAATTTTTTGCGTATATTCATACTAAAGTCGTAAGTGGTAAGTTGTAAGTAATAAGTTTTAAGCAATTATTTGTTCTTGCTTTTAATTCAAAACTTAAAATTTAAAACTTAAAATAATTCTATCGTGTGGGTTCTTGTAAGATGTCAATAAAATCTGCGCTTGCCGCTTCCATTTTATTAGCCGTCTTGTCTATTTGCGAGCTTAAAAAATTATGCCCTACGTATGCAATCAAGCCAATAATTAAACCTGTGGCACTGGTAACCATTTTAGTATAAATACCTCCAGCAATAGTACCCAAAGTATATTCACCAGTAGAAGCAATGCCATAAAATAATTGTACCATGCCCACAATCGTACCTAAAAAGCCAAACATAGGGGCAATTCCAGCAATTAATGACAAGATAGATAAGTTGCGCTCCATCTTATACATTTCCAGCTTGCCCACATTCTCCATGCTTTTTTCTATGGCATCTATGCTTTTACCTATGCGCTGAATGCCCTTGTCAATCATCTTGGCAACAGGGTTGTGGGTATTTTTAGCTAGGTTTCTTGCGGCAGAAATATTACCAGTTACAATATTGTCCCTTATTATATTCATAAAGCCCGCATCTATTTTAGATGCTTTTCTTATGGCAATCAATCTTTCAAAGAAAACAAAAATGGTTGCAACCAACAAAAAATAAAGCGGATACATTATAAAGCCGCCCTTTTGTAGCATATTCCAAAGGGAAATTTTTTCAACAACCGGGATGGCATTCGCCACAGCTTTGCTGGTAGAATCGGCAATGGCATTGGTAACTTGCAAAAAATAGAACATGAACAATGTTTTTATTAATATTGGCTAAAATAGTTTGTTTACAAAACCTAAACACCTACTGTGCATAAAATTGTAAAACGCTTAACTATTAATTATGAATTATGAGTTATGAGCTATGAGTTATACACAATTAGTTGTAAGTCATAAGTGGTAAGTCATAATTTGTAAGTACACGTTCAAGTCTACTTTTCCAAACTTATCACTTACGACTTATTTCTTCATCATCCCCAAAATCTGCTTCATGGTCTTGTCCATGCCTTCCGGGCTGCCATCAAGGAAAATCATATTGCCATTGCCATACTCGGCAAAGTTTTTAATGGCTTCTGTCCACATGCTGAATAAAATCACGTTGGTATCCAAATTGGCTTCTTTCATTTTTTCTGCCGCTTGGCTCATCCCCTTTGCCACTTCCTCCCGGAACAATGCCACGCCCTGCCCACGCAACTTTGCTGCTTCTTTCTCTGCTTCTGCCGATATTTTTATGGCATTACCCTCTGCTTCTGCAGCTTTTGTTTTTGTAATCAACAATGCCTGCCCTTCGTTTTCTGCAGCGGCTTTTAGGTTGTTGCTTGCCACAACCTTGCTCATGCTTTCCATCACGGCTTGGTCGAATGTAATATCGTTTATCTGCAAATCTTGCAAGTGGTAGCCCCACTCTTCCAAGGAATGGTCTATCTGGTCTTTTACATAATCCACTATTTCTCGGCGGGCTGTCAATATTTCAGCTTGTTTTTTGGTGGCCACAAAAGCCCTGATTGATCCTTCTACGGTGCGTATCAACGCTTGCATCAAATCTTTGTCGCTGATAAATTTAAAGGCAACTTTTTTTACCGTTTCTTCATCGGCATTTTGCACGGAATACAACAACATACTCTTGAAATAAACATTTGCTTGGTCAATGGTTACTGCCTGAAATTCCAGTTCCACGCTGCGGTTTTGTATGCTGATGCGTTTATAAACCTGCTCAATCAACGGTATTTTAAACCGTAAGCCGGGTAGTAGGATACGCTTGTACTTGCCAAATAGGGTTATCACCACTATTGTGCCTTGGTTTACCGTTATCAAGCCGCTAAAAATGATAAATACTACAACAAATAGCCAAATAAAATTAAATGCTGTACTCATAGTTATTAATTTTTCAGGAAAGATAGTTGAATTAGGAATTAGGAATTAAGAATTAGGAATGATTAACCCAAAAATCCTGATTTTTAATTCCCAAGCACTAATTTCTTACCTCCAATTCTTAATTCCTAATTCCTAATTCCTAATTTTATTGCCTATCAATTTCTATTCCATTGATTTTTAAACTATATAAACCTATATTTTTGCGGGCATTCTTAAAATTGATACTTTAAACAATAAAATATGCGTTCAATAGCGTTCAGGGAGGCACTGCGTGAAGCCATGTCGGAGGAAATGAGAAGGGATGAAAAAGTGTTTGTGATGGGTGAAGAAGTGGCCGAGTACAACGGTGCTTACAAAGTAACGCAGGGCATGCTGGCTGAGTTTGGCGACAAACGCGTAATTGACACGCCTATTGCAGAGCTTGGTTTTACAGCCATTGCTGTGGGTGCTGCACAAAATGGGCTTAGGCCAATTGTAGAGTTCATGACATGGAACTTTGCCGTGTTGCCTTTGGATCAAATATTGAATACTGCTTCTAAAATGTTGGCCATGAGTGGTGGGCAAATTGGTTGCCCTATCGTTTTCCGTGGGCCAAATGGTAGTGCTGGCCAGTTGGGTGCGCAACACTCTACTGCTTTTGATAGCTTGTATGCAAACATTCCGGGTATTAAAGTTGTGTCCCCATCTAATGGATACGATGCAAAAGGCTTGTTGAAACAAGCCATCCGCTATGAGGAAGACCCTGTTATATTTTTTGAAAGTGAAGTAATGTATGGCGACAAAAGCGAAGTACCTGAGGAAGAATATTATATTCCAATCGGCAAGGCTGATATAAAAAGGCCGGGCAGGGACGTAACTATTGTTTCTTACAACAAAATGATGAAAGTAGCCCTTGGTGCTGCTGCTGAATTGGAAAAAGAAGGCATCAGTGCAGAAGTGATAGACTTGCGCACGATCCGCCCGCTGGATTGGCATACGATACTTGAAAGCGTAAAGAAGACAAACCGCTTGGTAATTGTGGAAGAACAATGGCCTTTTGCCTCTGTAAGTTCTGAAATTACTTACCGCATACAGAAAGAAGGGTTCGACTACCTAGATGCTCCTATACGCCGTATTTGTAGTGCTGATGCACCAATGCACTATGCACCAAACCTTGCAGCACTGGCTATACCAGATGTGCCAAGAACGGTAAAACTGGTGAAAGAAGTTATGTACATGAAAAAGTAAATGGGAATTAGCCACAAAGGCACAAAAGCTCTAAGTTGCACAAAGGAATTAAGTAGAGAAAAGGGTTGTATAAGTATCTTTTTAAGATACATAAAAAAATCCCCCGGAAATGTTGCATTTTCCAGGGGATTTTTTATTTATACAACAAAGCCTAATGTTTTTCAAACTTATTCATTTTTATCCCATTCCCTGTTTTTACTACAAGCAAATAATGGCCTGCAGCCCAATTGCCCGTGGCTATGCTTTCGCTCGCTTTAAATGCTTGGTTCTCAAATACCATTTTGCCTTCCATATTATAAATTTTTACGTCAGAAGCAATATCTTCTGGTATTGACAAATGTATATTTCCATGAGCAGGGTTGGGGTAAACATTGTATGAATATACCTTGCTGGCTGGCTGCAGCGAAACAATATTGCTATAAAATGCTTCGCCGTTTTTATCCTGCTGCTCTATTCGGTAATATGTTGTGCCATTAACAGGTGTTGGGTCGCTAAACTGGTAAGCACTCCTGCTTTTATCCGCCTCAACAAAACCTATATTTTCAAAATATTGCTGGTTGCCACTACGTTGAACAATAAATTTGCTGGTATTGGCTGTGTTTTCAGCTTGCCATTTTACCAATGGCAAATTTTTCTGTAGGCCAACAGATAAACCGTGGATACTAAGCGGCACTATAGTACCTATCTTATTATAGGTTGCTTGCCAATTTATATCATCCGTCGTTTGAAAAGTGGCTATAGGTTCGTGGATGCCATTTACATAATAGGCATAAATTTTTTGTGTCCCAATCTCGTAATTAGTACCCATAATATTAGTTGAAAAATGTACTTGTGCCTTTACTCGCAGCACATCCGTATAAGTTGCCCCAGGAAGGGTCATTGTGCCATAAGCATCTGCTGTCAAGGTATCTATTATCACTACGGGAACGTTATAAGTCGGGTCTATGTAATAAGTTGATGACACAAATACTTTCTGATAACTCATCGGATACGACAAATGAGCAATTGCAGGGGTATAGCGGGTACTAGTGGCGGTACTGTCATTGTAATAGCCTAAAACATTATAAACTGTATCATTATTATTAAAATAATTATATTGTCTTGCTGCCGAATCGTAAGATGCAATGGTTGCATCTGGAAAGCTGTCTATGCCTGGTGTGTCGCTCGAAGGTGCTATGTACAAAAAAGTATTAAAAGCAACACTGTCTATCATATTACTAAAATCCCATGTTTGGTTTTCACCACTTGTTAATGCATCTTTCGCAATGCTAGACGATAAAACCCATTGCTGCGTATATTTATCACCAGTTACAGGATTTACGCCCGCAGCAGTTAGTATTGGCTGCCCGTTTGCATATAAAAGCCCTGTTATTATAAAAAACAAGAGAAAAGTTGCAACTTTCTTCACAATATTCACAATTTTGATATATATTTTCAAATATATTGAAAATATGAAAAAATAAAAATATAATCGGCAAGGGCATTTTTATAGTTCACGAAAGTTATAATCTTGGAAAGTAAAACTGCAACAAACACACCAGAAACCTAAGTTGCACTAAGTACATAACTACTGGTATGCCACTTGATGGTTCAATGTAATTAGCAGATGCTGTAACTACTTTTTGGTAACTCATTGCATACGACAAATATGGGATTGAGGGGGCATAACGGGTGTTAACCTACTTGCTATTGTCGTAACTTCCTAAAAGATTGTAAGCAGCATTATCATTTTTATAAAAAGTGTACTACAGTGCCACCGCATCGTAGGAAGCAATTGAAGGCATCGGCAGCTGTCTGTCTATGCCTTTTTATAATACCCCTTTAGTGCTTGGCAAGGCATTGCTTAAAGGATCCCTTTTAACAGCCATTTTTATGGCTTTGGCAAAAGCTTTAAAGATAGCTTCTATTTTATGGTGCTCATTATCGCCCCGGCAATAGATATTCAAGTTGCATTTTGCCGCATCGCTGAACGATTTAAAGAAATGGAAAAACATTTCTGTAGGCATTTCCCCTATTTTTTCGCGCTTGAACTCGGCATCCCAAACCAGCCAGTTTCGGCCGCCAAAGTCTATCAATACTTTTGCTTCCGCCTCGTCCATGGGCAGGGCAAATCCATAGCGTTCCATGCCCCGCTTGTCTGCCAAGGCTTTGCCAAAAGCCTCACCAAGGGCAAGGCCCGTGTCTTCTATAGTGTGGTGTTCGTCTATATGCAGGTCGCCCTTGGTTTCTATGTTTAAATCCATTTTGCCATGGCGGGCTATTTGGTCTAGCATGTGGTCGAAAAAGCCTAGCCCGGTATGTATATGGGCTTTGCCGCTTCCGTCAAGGTTTAACTCCACTTTTATTTTTGTTTCGTTGGTGTTGCGCTCGTGCTTTACATGCCTAAGCCCTAGTTTTAAAAATGTATAAATCTCGTTCCAATCGCTGGTTTCCAAGGCTATTGTTGGCCGCAGGGTTGCTTCCTGCACCGCAGTTAACTGCAGGGTTTGCAAAGGCGAAGTAAGGTAAATGGCTTTCGCCCCAAGGTTTTTAGCCAGTTGAATATCGCTCCACCTGTCGCCAATAACAAATGAATTTGCCAAATCGAAATCAGGATTATCCACCAAGTGCTTTACCATGCCCGTGCCGGGCTTGCGGGTTGGCTTGCCCTCGCTTGCAAAGCTATCGTCCACATGCACTTCGTCAAACACAAAGCCTTCCCCTTCCAGCGTGCGCAGCATCAGGTTTTGGTAAGGGTGGAATGTTTCAGCAGGGTAACTAGTGGTGCCTAGCCCATCTTGGTTGGTAACCATCACTTTGTAATAATCTAGCTCGGCCGCTATTTTACTCAATGCCCCAATAGCGCCTTTTACAAAACTTGTTTTTTCTATGCTGTCTACCTGAAAATCTGTTGGCGGCTCCTGCAGGATAACGCCGTCACGGTCTATAAAAAGGATTCGCTTCATGCTAAGCAGTGCTGTTATTTGCGGCAAATATAACTTTTTGGCTTAACCGACAACATGAATGCAGTGGTTTAAACCCAAACCGTATGCTAAACTATAATTTTGAAGCATTTTTTTTGAAGCACTTTATTTTGCTTCAAAAAAAATGCTTCAGATTTTATGAGTTGTAGTGTCTGAAACGGGATTTATAGGATTTAATAGATTAAATTGATTTTATCGGAGCGAAGAACAGATTCCATCTTGCTTAGCAATCTAGGCAAGCTGGAGTTAATTCAACTAGTCCTACTAATCACAGGGATGTTGGTTTAGACAATTATGTTTTCTGCTTCCTTTCATTTTTCTAACGCTCAAGTTTTGAAATTGCAAGAAGTGGTTAAATGGTATAAAATATTTTGGGGGTAGGGGTGGTGAAGGGGAGGGAGGGAAATTGTTTTACTGAATGAAATTGCCAATACTTATTTGTATTTATATTTAGCAACTCTTTTGAAAACAACCACTTAGTAAAAACAAGTTTATGAGCTTTGAAATAAGTAAAGATTATCCTGCCATACTTAACAACCTCAAAGAAACAATCAGGCAGGCTCGAATGCAGGCTACTATTGCTGTAAACAATATCCTCCTTATAGTATATTGGCAGATTGGCAATACAATCACGAATCAGGAAAAAGCCGAAGGATGGGGAACAAAAACTGTTGAAAAATTAGCGATTGATTTAAAAGCCGAGTTTCCTGACATGAACGGCTTATCTCCCCGCAACTTACGGTACATGCGAGATTTCGCCTTGGCTTACCCTCAGTTTTCAATTTTGCAACGGAGCGTTGCAAAATTGAAAGAAGCTGATAATCAACCATTTATAATTTTGCAACGCTCCGTTGCAAAATTACCTTGGGGGCATAATTGTACATTGCTTGATAGGGTTAAATTGCCAGAGGAAAGGCTGTTTTATGTACAAAAAACATTACAAAACGGATGGACAAGGGATATGATGATTAACCAGATTGAATCAAATCTGTACAAAAGGCTGGGTTCACTTAGCAATAACTTTAAAACAGCTTTACCAGCTTACGATTCTGAACTGGCAATACAGTTGTTTAAAGACTCTTACCATTTAGATTTTTTTATGCTGAGTGAGGAAGCAAAAGAAAAAGATTTGGAAAGTGCACTTATGACACATATTACAAAGCTATTGTTAGAGTTAGGTGATGGATTTGCCTTGATGGGCAGGCAAAAAAAATTTGAAGTAAGTGGTAAAGAATTTTTTATAGACTTATTGTTTTACCATACAAAGCTTAGGCGTCACATTCTCATTGAATTAAAAATTGGTGAATTTGAGCCTGAATTCGTCAGTAAAATGAACCTGTATTTAGGCTTGGCAGATGACCAGTTAAAAAGTGAATATGACCAGCCTGCTATTGGTTTAATACTCTGCAAAACCAATAATAAAATAATAGCAGAATATGCATTAAGAGATACAAGCAAACCTATAGGCATAGCTGAATACAAAATTGCACAAATGTTGCCCGATGATATTAAAGGCGAATTACCCAGCATAGAAGATATAGAAGAACGTATGGACAAAGAACTAAAAGAACAGGAAACCCCAATAAATGCCAGATTAAAAGCTATCAAACAAAAACTAAAAAATATTCAGACAGAGGAAATACAAATACCAGTTAATTATGCCATTCTGCATAATTTGTTTTTTAACGAAGTCAAGTCACTGTATAAAGTGATTATAAAAAAGTTAACCGAGTTTAATGAGGATTTTTTATCCCATTCAATAAACTGGCAATGCTCCAACAAAAATTTTAATACCTACGAACAGCTAGATGAATTCTGGGCTGTTGAAAAAAATATTATTGGACTTAGAGATTTCATATTTAGTTACAGTTTTGACGGGTTTAAAAAAGCAGGTACAGAACATTTTAACGAGTGGGTTCAACTAAAATTAACAATCGATACCTACTATTATGGTTTTGTATTAATTAACCACAATAATCAACAACCATTTTTAAAAAAACTATATCATCAGACATTAACAGAGTCTGATAAACAACAAATCATTAACTCCATAATGACACAGTTAATGGATAGCATTGAATGGAAGATTGAAAAAATTACTAACTCAAAGGAAGCCTTATAATAGTTTTCCTGCCCTTGTTGGTCTTCGCTCCATTCTTCGCCGTTGTTGTGTCTCCGACCAACAACGAACCGATGGCAGATTACTTGCTTATACCGGGCGTCTTTTGGACAATAAAGCAATTGCTTCTAATCTATAAAAAACTTATCTTTGTACTATAAATGCACCTGATACAATGCATTTACAAAGCTAATGTCCCGGCATCAGTTTCGTAGTTCTTTTTTTACTAATATTAAGATAGTTGCAGTCCTCAAATTTGGTCTTGTATTTATGGCTGTAAAATATGCAAAAATTACGCACAAAATGAGCACGAATTACGCATAAAATGAGCATAAATTACTCAAAAAATAAGCACAAAATACGCACAAAACACGCAGAAAATTTTGTCGATATTGTTGATAATCAATGGTTTAAATGAGCGAAAGCAATTTTTGAAAAACGACAAAAGAGGAAAAAAAACACAAAATTGGCAAAACTGAAACTATTTTAATAAAAAATACTACGATATTGATATGATTTAAAATTTACAAATCTTCCTTTCTTGCCCTCTCCCTTTTGAGAACTTTTCTCAGCCTTAAAGGAGGGGTGAGGTTGCACTAGGTTGATTTTTTAATAAAAAAAGATAAGCTTTTAAGCATCCTTGCTAAACTTGCATAAAATATAGATAACAGCGCAGCATGGATCAGCAATTGAAAAAAGAAGGCTTTGCGGGGCAGAAATTGCATGTAATACCATCGGCAACATTAAAAAAAGCTATGGGGCATCCTTTGTGCAAAAACTTGTACATCACAGACATAGGCTATTACCCCAATGCAAAGTTCCATAACAGGGAAAGGGTGGCGGGCTGCCAGCAACACATATTAATTTACTGTGCCAAAGGCAAGGGTTGGTGCCAGGTAAACGATACCCTTTATGAAATAGCTGCCCATCAAATGGTAATTTTGCCGCAGCAAGCCCCTCACAAATATGGTGCTGATACTGAAAATCCATGGACTATATATTGGGTGCATTTTGACGGTCCTTATGCGGCCTCGATGATAAGCCATTTGCTAAAAGTTAGCAGCTTCAGGGCTGTGGACGTGCCTTTTAATGAAGCAAGAGATACCTTATTCGAAAAAATATATGCCCTGCTGGAAATGGCCGACAATATGGACAATATGGTGGATGCGCTTTTGGCTTTCCCTTATTATTTAACCAGTTTTGGCAATTCGGGTGCAAATCAGCGTTTGGAATTGCCTGATAATGACCCAATTGGCAAATCAATTGTTTTTATGAAAGCTCATTTAGCAGGGGCAATAACGTTGCAAGCCTTGGCCAATCAGGCGTGCCTGTCCGTATCGCATTATTGCACACTATTTCAAGAAAAAACACATAATTCCCCAGTACGTTATTTTGTTTTCTTAAAAATGCAATATGCCTGCCAGCTGTTAGAAAACACTAGCTTGTCGGTAAAGCAGATTGGGGTGGCTTTAGGCTTTGACGACCAGTTCCATTTTTCCAGGGTATTTACCAAAATGATAGGGGTGTCACCAAGGGGCTTTAGGAAACGTTGAGCCTTTAAATTTCAATAAATATATTATCAAGCAAGAAATACATAGGTGTATAATTGATACAAATGTTTTTTATAGATACATTCGTGGCAACAACTGAAAAGAGGTTGCTTGCTCATGCTTTTTTGCCCTTTGTAAATAGGTTGCGAGTCGTTGCTTTATTTTAACTTAAAAAAGATATTTATGCAATTATTATTTTTTTGCCCACGTTGGGGTCAGGAACACACCAGTTGGGATTCCTTTTTGCTAAACGTAAAAAACGCAGGTTATGACGGGATAGAAGCTAGTTTGCCTTTTGATGAGGCAGAAAAAAAAGAAATACTGGATGGGCTGGAAAAACATGGCCTTAAGCTAATAGCTCAGCATTGGGAAACAGTTGCAAAAGACTTTGGAACCCATTGCAAAGAATACGAGCAGCGATTGCTAAACCTTGCATCTGCAAAACCATTGCTCATCAACACGCAAACAGGCAAGGACTATTACACGTTTGAACAAAATGAAAAACTTATAGCCATAGCAAGGGGAGTTGCGGCAGCAACAGGCATAAAAGTAGTGCATGAAACACACCGTGGCAAGTTTAGTTTTGCAGCGCATATTGCGCAGCAATATTTTGAGAAAATTGACGATTTGCGCATAACCCTCGATATATCGCATTGGTGCAACACAGCGGAAACTTTTTTACATGACCAGGAAGAGGCCGTGGACTTAGCTATTTTAAGGGCAGACCATATCCATAGCCGCGTGGGCTATACAGAAGGGCCGCAAATTACGGACCCAAGGGCACCTGAATGGAAATATGCCTTGGATTTTCATTTGCAATGCTGGGACAAAATAGTTGATACAAAGCAAAAAGAAAATGCGCCTTTGCTTACCATTACGCCAGAGTTTGGGGCACCGCCCTATTTGCCATTGCTACCCTATACCCAGCAGCCCGTAGTAAGCCAGTGGGATGTAAATGTATTTATGATGAATTTGCTTAGGGCTAGGTATCAATAAAGTATTATTAGGAAAGTGTATGGGGTAAGGGTTAACTGAAAAATAAAAAAACTTTAGTGGACACTTCTTTTTACCTAGATAAATTTCAAAAGGCTGCCAGCCAACTTGACAAAAGCCTTCTTGCACAAAAGCAAATAGAAGTCGCTGTTGTGAAGTATAGGAAGGATCCTGTTGTTTTGAAATTATATAAGAGGGCATGGTCAAACCAGTTGCAAGATCCATTGACTGCTGAAACAAGGATTTTCTTTTCTGTTTGGGTAAGTGTTTCAGCCAGCGAAGAGCAAAAACTATTCTACAATATACATGCCTTGAAACTAAGGCAGCTGAAAGGGTATTGTATACAAAGCAGGAAATTTGCAAGCATTTTTAGAAGCAGCTTTAAAGAATTTGAGCATCAATGGAAAAATGTAAGCGTAAACTTTGGGCCATTAACACTAATGGAGGGCTGGCTAAAAACCGACTTGGAAAATTTGCAAGCAGATATTATAGGGCTTGCGAATAACTTTTTAGAAATAGCACATTTGGTTGACGACACGCTCGGCCACTTTAAGTAAGCTATGGCTTGCCTTGGGTTATGGGTTGTGGCAAAACTGAAATCTAAAACTTATATTTGCATGCTTAACAAAGGAAGTTTTTAATGATAATTTTACCCATTGTAGAACAGGGAATAAGTGTGGCTAAAGACTTTTTATGAATTTATAAATAAGCTATGGAAGAGGATACAAGATGGAAACAAAGGTTTGAAAATTTTAGTAATGCTTTTTCACATTTTGAGTATGCGGTAGTACAGTTGAAAACTCCAAATGACCTGGAAAAAGAAGGCACTATCCAGCGGTTTGAATTTACACATGAATTATCTTGGAAAGTAATGAAAGACTTTTTAGAAGATAAAGGCATAAAAGGAATAATAGGATCCAGGAATGCAGTGCGGCACGCTTTTCAAAATGGGTTAATTACAGATGGGCAGGTTTGGATGGATATGATAGAAAGCAGGAACAAGACAGTACATACTTATGTGGGAGAAATATTGACCCAAGAATACACGCTGATAACCAGATTGTATTATCCATTATTAGCTGCATTTTACCAAAAAATGAAAACTTACTTATGAAATTTGGATTGACAGAAACAACAATAGATAAAATAAACTCGGTGTTTTTAAAATACCCCGAAATAGAAGAAGTTGTAATATACGGCTCAAGGGCAAAGGGCAATTACAGGGAAGGGAGCGATATAGACATAACTATAAAAGGAGAAAAAGTAACCGATAGAACCCGCTCAAATGTTTCCTTAGATATAGACGACCTCAACACGCCGTATTTATTCGATATTTCGGTGTTTCATTTATTAAATGCAGAAAGCCTAACCAATCATATTAACCGCTTAGGGCAAATGCTTTACAAAAAAGGAAACTGATGGCCTTTTTATCCTATTGAAATGTTCTCGCCTGCGTTCCTTGTATTAAAACTCAAGTTTCTACTCAGGTATAATTTCACCACATAGCCACATAGCCACATAGCCACATAGGCACATAGATTTTCAGGTATAAAAAAGCCTCAAGCATAGAAAAAAAGTCTAACATAGGTTTTAAAATTAGGATATTTACGAAAAAATAAACCATTTTGAATAGCCTATCTGTGCTCTTTATGCTAATAAAACAATTACAGCTTGCAAGTTTCTTATCTATGTGGCTATGTGCCTATGTGGTGAGTAGTAACAAACTCAACACTAAAAGCTATATTTGCCTGCTTAACACAGGAAGTTTTTAATTATGATTTTACCCATTGTAGCCTATGGCACCCCGGTTTTGCGCAAAGTGGCCGTTGATATTACCCCTGATTACCCCGATTTAAAAAAATTGATAGACGATATGTGGGAAACCATGTACAGCAGCAATGGCGTAGGATTGGCAGCACCACAGATAAACCGTGACATCCGGTTGTTTGTAATGGACAGCAAGCAGATTTTTGAAAACCAAGAGGATGAAGACAAGGGCAAATATAACGACGAACCCGGCTACAGGAAAGTATTTATTAATGCAAAAATAATAGAATCGAAAGGGGAGGAGTGGGCTTACAACGAAGGCTGCCTGTCTATACCCAAGATAAGGGAAGACGTATTACGGCCAGAAACAATAGTGGTAGAATACTTAGACCAAGCATTTGTACAACATACAGACACTTTTACTGGCCTTACTTCCAGGATTATACAACACGAGTACGACCACCTTGAAGGCAAGTTATTTATCGATTACCTAAAGCCATTGCGCAAGAAACTGCTGCAAAGCAAGCTGACCGATATTGCCAAAGGCAAAGTAAAAGTGGATTATAAAATGAGTTTCCCGAAGAAATAATGTTACCATAAGGTGTTTTTTAGCCACAAAGTCACAAAAACACGAAGAAACACTAAGAAAAGAAGGTTAAAAGATTATTGATAACAAAATTTTCCTTCTTTTTTCTTTTTTTTCCTTAAAACTTTGTGCCGCTTTGTGTCTTCGTGCCTTTGTGGCAGATTAATCTAACTTGAACCTGAGTAGTAATTAAATAATGAAATATTGCCTTTTTTTTATTTATATTATAGGTTTTATAGCTGCTCACGGGCAGGATACGACCATTATCATCGACAATAAAAAATGGACATTGCCAGAAGTGGTAGTCAGGAACAACTTTGACTATAAAAAAGTATTACAGCAAATAAAAGACGACACTAGTTTCTACAAGGCGTTCAAGAATTTGCGCACACTCAATTACAGTTCTTTCAACGATATAAAAATGCTGGACAAAAAGGGGGGCATACAAGCAACCCTATATAGCAAAACACAACAGGTTCGTGCCAACGGTTGCCGCACCATGAATGTGTTACAGGAACAGGTTACGGGGGATATGTACACCGACTCCCACGACTATAACTACCTTACCGCTAAGCTATACGCATCCCTTTTTTTTACCAAAGGAAAGATATGTGGCGAAACAAATATTATAGCAGGCACAAACATTTCCGCAGAAGACAAAACTGGGATAGACAAGCACAAGGAACAGCTAAAAACCCTTTTCTTCAACCCGGGCAAAAAAATACCGGGCATCCCATTCGTAGGCAACAAGCTTGATTTGTATGACGACCGTGCGCACAAGCTATATGATTACAGATTAGATATACAGGATTATCATGGCACTACCTGCTATGTGTTTTCCATCACCCCAAAAGAAACACTTGGCCCTAAAGTAGATGATATTGTGGTGGACAATATGGTTACTTGGTTTGACCAGCGGACGTTGGAAGTGCTTGCCAGGAACTATTCGCTCAGCTACAAAGCAGGTGTTTATGATTTTGACGTGAGCATGGAAGTAGAAATGACCCATTTTAATGGCTTGTTAGTACCCAGAGTGCTTCGCTACAAGGGGAACTGGGGTGTTATTTTTAAAAAGCGGGAGAGAGGCTTGTTTACAGCTACGCTATTTGATTTTGGGAAGGAATAACTAAAGAAAATTTTCTATACTTTTATTTATAGGGAAAGTAACCAATATGGTTACTTTCCCTATTTTTGTAAAACAATACAGACTTACTTGAATGAATATTTACAACCGCAGTTCATTAATAGGCTTTTATAAAAAGCACCCAGATTGTAAGGAAACATTGGAAAAGTGGTATCACGATGTATTATCAAAAAATTGGAAGAAGCCAAACGATGTAACAAATGATTTTAATACTGCACGAACTGTGAAAAATCAACGTGCAGTATTTAAAATAAATGAAAATGATTATAGGCTAATTGTTGAAATAAATTACCCTAAAGGTTGGGTTTTTATTAAATTTATCGGTACTCATGCTATGTACGACAAAGTAGATGCAACAACTGTTTGCTTATTTTAATAAAACAATAAAAAATTAATTTATATGCAACTTAAAATAATTAAGACAAAAAAGGATTATAACTCAGCAATGCAAAGATTTGAAACTATTTTCCAAGCATCTGCTGGCACACCCGAAAGTGATGAAGCAGATGTGCTAGCATTGCTAATTAAAACTTATGAGGATAATCATTTTGTGATAGAAGCACCAACTCCACTTGCTGCTATTAAGTATAGGATGGAGCAGCAAGGGCTGTCTAACAATGAACTTGCGGGAATATTGGGATACAAAAGCCGTGTTACAGATATTTTCAATAAAACTAGGAAACTCAATATCAATATGATAAGGAAACTTCATGATAATTTGCATATTTCTTATGACACCTTGATTAAAGAGTATTGAACTTTATTAATGTTGGACTAAAAGATGGGTTGTAAAATAGGTTTTTATTGAAATGAATTAATCAAATTGCATTTCAATAAAATAAAAATTATGGACTTAAACGTTTTTAAGAAAAAAATTTTACAAGAAGCAGAAAATCCAAGTGGAAAGCAAGATATAATTTCATTGTTGTCCGACAAAAATACACTAGTCCCGTTTTTAAGTCGATTCTATATTGAAGTTACCCCATTTATCAAGTACAAACACATAGCAGGGGCTACCCCGATTCAAACAGGGATGTTTGAGGGTGTTTTTTGGGGTGTTTTTTCCTATATCCTTCCAGTAACTGCTTGATTCCAATATAGTTGAACAGGTGCAATTTGATGATGGTGACGAAAACGCTGAACGCCATCTTTGTATTGTGGTTCCTGTGTACAACAGATAGCAGTAGCAATGCGATGAGCGATACCCATATTTGTACTTCAATGGCATTCTGGTTGTCGCCCACAAAATATTGAAGTGGGAAGTTTTGTTTCAGTTTTTTAAAGAACAATTCAATTTTCCACCTGTATTTATACAGCAATGCAATGGTTTGTGCATCCAGTTCATAGTTGTTGGTGATGAATTCGTAGGCTTTCTGTTGTTTTTCATTCCACCATGCTACCCTCCTAAGCCTTATTGTTTGTTTGTCCCCGTTTTCGTCGGTATACGTTTGCGTGATGATGGTTTCCTTCAGTATGTTGTCCGGCGTGGTGTCATCGTGGAGGCACTCCAACGTGGTATCGTAAGCCGCATTTTCCATTTGCCTGGTAATAAAGAAAACGCCTGCATGGGTAAAGGCTGCATACTGCTTGTAATTGTTGTAGCCCTTGTCAAAAACAAGGTAAGACCCTTTAGGCAGCTGCAATGACTTGTAAATGTGCTGGTCATGGTCGGCAGCGGCGGAAAAATCAATGAAACAGGGCATCAGGGAGCTGCCATGCAGCACCGTGTTCTTTTTGATGCCCCCTTTCTTTCGCCCATTGTCCGAATGCCTGCCTGTGGTCTTGAGGATGGCCTTGAACAGGCCAAAAACCGTGGAATCCATCAGGAACAGGCGTTCCATCACTGCCTTGGGCAAACTGCTGTCCGACAAACGCGCCTTGTACAATTGGTATAGCTCCTCGTAGATGGCCTTGAAGACGCACGAGGGGCGGTTCTTGTTGCCATCGCTCAATGTGCTGCGGGGCGGCACGTAATCTATCCCCAAGTGGTTCAGCTTCCCTTGTGCGATGCCAAGCCCAGCTTCAATCTCACGTAATGAGGTGCTGCTTGTTACAACACAATAAAGCATGGCTATGAAATGTTCGTAGGTCTTTAGCCGCTTATAGTAATGGTTCCCATTTGCACGCTTGATCACAGGGGACAAAATTGACTTGTTGCACAAAGAAACTAGCTGCGAAAAAATATGCTGTCCGAAATAATTGTTACTTTGATTCATTGTTTTGAAGTGTGGTAACTGCAAAACAAACGAAAGGGTAGGTTAATTCCTACTCTTTCTATTTTTTGTCGGACAACAATGATATAATTTATCATTTGATTGAGAATTATTGTGCTGGAAAGGTAATCCTTCCGAATTATGAATTAAATTGCCCATTTATAGGAAGATGCAGACCGAATGAATATTCTTCAAAAAAATCGGAAGTTTTCAGTAAAGTGTGTGAAATATCATATAAAAAAGTTGAAATAAAACAGGGAAGATGCAATTATGACGATCAACAAGTTTTTTACGGGGCTTTAAACTGTCTTTCTTCAAATGCTACTACAATATCTACTATAGTTGCGGAAACTTGTATGGATTTTATAATAAACGAAACAGAGAATTTAAAATATTTAACAGTTAGCAGGTGGATAGTTGCAAGACCTTTAAATATAGTGATACTTCCATTTTCTAAAGCAAGCTTTACTCAAAATGAAACTTTTAGATTTGCAAAAGAATCTTTTGAGAATGATTTAAATAGTATTGGGATGAGGGACGATTTTATAGATTCCTATACTGAATTTTTGGAATTTATGAGCGATATTTTTTGTAAAATTGAAAATAAAAAGCTGTATTATAGAATTTCTTCAGCTTTTTATAATTTTATAATGGATGCGGCTAAAGAGGATATGATAGACTTTGATGGCTTGGTTTATCCAAGTGCAAATACTGATGCAGCAGGAGCAAATATTTGTTTAAAGAAAGAATTAGTTAAAAATGAAATTCTTTATTGTGAGCGTGTTCAAATGGTAAAGGGTACTAGAAGTAATCAAAATAAGAAACAATTAAATTTTTATCCAGCTTCAAATGAAGCATTTGTAAAAGCAGATAAAACATTTGAATTTAAAATTTGGTAAAAGCTAAATAGATAGCTAAACCTCGACTGATGCTATCGCCGGAAAAGTTTAATCATTCGGCTAAACGTTTGGACAGAAAAAAGTCTTTTTTGCCTTTTTTCTTTGTGCTTCTTTTTTCTCTTCATGCCTTGGAGGGAATAAAACTACCCTCGCTTTTTCTTTTGCCCTTCCACAAAAGCCTCAAATTGCGTTAAGCTAAAGCTGCTTAAATTTTGTGAGGCAGCAAGCCCTGCTTTCTGGGCGGCTAATACACCATACCTACAATCATTATAGCCATCGGTGCTGTGCGCATCGGGGTTGATGGAGATAAGTACATTTTTATCCAAGGCAGCTTTTATCCAGCGCCAGTCTATATCCAAGCGGCGGGGGTGTGCGTTTAGCTCTATCACCACATTGTTGGCGGCACAGGCATCTATTATCTTGGCATGGTTTACAGGGTAGCCGTTCCGGCTAAGTAGCAGCCTGCCCGTCATGTGGCCTAAAATAGAGGTGTATGGGTTTTCGATGGCGTTTAGTAAGCGCAGCATGGCTTTGTCCTCCTGCATTTTCAGGTTGGAGTGGATGGAGGCAATCACCACGTCAAACCTTGCCAATATTTCGGGTTCATAATCAAGGCTGCCATCGTTTAGTATATCGCTCTCAATGCTTTTGAATATTTTAAAAGGGGCAAACTGCGTGTTCAATTCTTCAATCTGTTCTTGCTGTGCCAGCACCCTTTCCACGCTTAGGCCTTGGGCATAAAAAGCTGTTTTGGAGTGGTCGCTAATTACTAGGTATTCATAGCCTTTGGTAATAGCGGCTTTCGCCATTTCATCCAGCGTATTTGCCCCATCGCTCCATTTGCTATGGCTATGGATAATGCCTTTTATGTCTTTGGTTTGTATGAGTGATGGGAGGGGGGCTTGCTTTGCCTCCTTAATTATTTCCGCTGTTTCCCGCAAGCAAGGAGGTATGTAATTGATGTTTTGCGCAGCAAAAATAGCTTCCTCGTTTGGGTAGCCAGCATTTGCATCCCAATCAAATTGCTGTTGCCATGCTTCAAAAAATGCCTCGATGCAACTAGTGGCAAACAATTGGCTATAAATACCAGTAGTAGTGACAGTATAAAAGCCGAGTGTTATATTTTCAGGACCTTTAAAGGAAGCATAATTGCCATTGTCTGCCATTTGCTCATATCCATTTTTTGTAAAAAAAGACGTGATGGTGTTTTTATCGGTAGTAGTTACCCAGTCCAGCGTGTCTATTACTTCCATCTGCCGCTTGAAAGCCCCTGTACTATAAAATTGCGGGTTCTTGAAAAATGCTTTCAATTTGGCTTCCACATTAATGGCAAAGTTTTCAATCTGCTGGTACAAATAGCTGCCTTGCGAGCCCAAATAAAAATTAATAGATTCCTTGATGCTTTGCTGGGTTTTCTCGCCAAAGCCTTTGTACAGCATCAGGCGGTTTTCTTCGCAGGCATACAGCAATTCGCCAATGGTTTCTATGCCTAGTTCTTTCCAGATAGTGGCAATTTTCTTGGGGCCAATGCCTTTTATGCTAAGCATTTCCAAAATACCGGGCGGGGTGTTGGCAATGTATTCGCCCAATAGGGTTAGTTTACCTGTTTCTATTTGCTCTATTATTTTTTGGCCAATGGCACTCCCAATGCCTTTGATGGCAAATATTTTATCCTCGGGCATATTCACTAGTTCCGCAGGTAGTTTTTCTATGGTATAGGCCGCCATGGCATACGACTTGGTCTTGAAGCTATTCTCCCCATGTATATCCATCAGTTTGCCCAACAAAGAAAAATTATCTGCAATGGCCTCGTTTGTCATAATTTGAAATGTTGTTTGAAGCCACCAAAGATAATGAGCAAGCGATAGTAATAATAAACGAAGTAAATAACCCAATTGCTTTTGCCCCTTTAACCCTACTTTAGCAAACTTTAAAAAAGGGCTTCATATATGTACAAAACCGTTACCATTTTATACCTTGTGCTATTTGGTTTGTATGTGCTTTTTACACGCCAACCTGACTATTTTGATGGCGAATTGTCGCCTGCAACCATACATTTCATGAAAGAAAGCACCACGCAATTGCAGCAGCCATATGCCTTTTTTTCGGTAGGCATTAAAAAATACACTGTTAGTGCCAGCTACCCACTTAGGCCAATAAAAGAAGGAGAGGAAGCAAGGGTAATTTACGAACCATCTGATCCCACTAAAGCAATATTGTATAGTGCTTGGGGCTATTGGTTGCTGTGGGATGAGTTGTTGGTATCAATAGGTGCTTACATTGTATTGTTCATGGTTGCTGTAAACATTACCAAAAACCCGGAGAAGGAGGAATAAAAATTCATGATACATTTTTTGCAACAGCTTTATAAACAATTGGTTTTCTATTGCAAGGCCGCCAACAGCAAAGGGCATGGTATGCACTCGCCTTTTGTATACGAGTTTATAACGGAGGTGCTAAACGACGATAGGCAATACTATGTGTTTGAAACCATTGAAAGTATTAAGCAGGAATTATTAAAAGATAATAGGATGGTGGATTGCAATGGCACAAACACAACTGTTTCAGCATTCGCGCAAAGTCTGTTGCCTGCCAAATACCATCAATTGCTTTTCAGGATGGTTGAGTTTTACAAGCCATCTACTATATTGGAAATAGGCTCTAGCCTTGGCATTGTCGCTTCTTATTTGGCTGCACCCAATGCTGCAAACAAAGTGGTAAATATTACAGGAAACCCTTTATTGGCACTTATAAGCAAGCAGGTTATTAGCGAGGCTGGTATACGCAATGCGGATATACTGTGTCAAAATCGTTTTTCCCTCGATGCTAATCGAGAAAAATTAACCAATGCTGATTTTGTATTGGTTCATTTGAATATGGATACCGTAGCTTTTGATTATACTGAATTGATACAATTGAAAGAGGCTTCTACCAGCACCATCTTAGTTTTAACCAATATACATGCCAATAAAAACAATGAAAAAGTATGGGAACAAGTAATAAATATCGCCACGGGAACGTATGCAGTAGAATTATTTAATATCGGTTTTCTTTTTTTTAGGAAAGAACAGTTGCTAAAGCAGCATTTTGCCGTTCGTTTTTAGTATCATTGCAACCGTTCAACATAAATTACTTTTAAAAGCAACACTTAACCAATTGCAATGATAGCAGGTATTTTAAAAGAACCACAAGGGGAAAACAGGGTATCCTTATTACCCGAGCAAGCAGCCACGTTAATAAAAAAAGGGATTACCGTTTTGGTAGAAGATGGTGCTGGCAACGGTGCTTTTGCCAATAATGCCTCTTACAGCGAAAAAGAGGTTAAATTGGCTACCAGAACCGAAGTATTGCAGCAAAGCGACCTCTTGTTTTCTATCCAGTTGCTTACCCCCGAGGACGAGGTATTGCTAAAGCCCAATGCAGTGTTGGTAGGTGTTTTCCAGCCATTGTTCCAGTACAAAACCATCCAGAATTGGGCTACAAAAGGATTTACTACTTTTAGCTTGGATATGTTGCCCCGTACTACCCGTGCACAGGCAATGGACGTATTGAGCAGCCAGGCAAATATTGCTGGTTACAAAGCGGTATTGGTAGCTGCAAATATGTTCCCACGCTATTTCCCAATGTTTATGACTGCAGCAGGTAGCATACCACCCGCCAAGGCATTGATTTTAGGCGCTGGCGTGGCAGGTTTGCAAGCAATAGCCACCGCCAAAAGGCTTGGTGCCGTAATAGAAGTTTTTGACACAAGGCCTGCGGTGAAAGAAGAAGTAATGAGCCTTGGGGCAAAATTTATAGAAGTAGAAGGCGCTGCCGATGCTAGCAAAGCAGGTGGGTATGCAGTGGAGCAATCGGAAGAATACAAGCAAAAGCAACAACAAAAACTAGCAGATTCGGCAGCCAAGGCAGATATAGTAATTACAACTGCACAAATACCGGGCAGGCAAGCCCCTATTTTATTGACCGAAGCCATGCTGGATAATATGAAAGCAGGCAGTATTATCATCGATTTGGCATCTGCCACAGGTGGCAATACCCCTTTCACAAAAAACAATGAAACCATCGTTTATAAAGGCATCACCATTGTTGGCAACAGTAATTTACCTTCCACCATGCCTTTTGACTCTAGTAAATTATATGGCAAAAACGTACTAAACTTCCTGCAGCTAATCCTTACAAAAGAAGGTGCAATTAACCTGAATTTTGAAGACGATTTAGTAAAAGGTAGTTGCATCACCTATAATGGTGCTATTGTAAACGACAGGGTAAAAACATTGGTATAATTATGAATTAGGAATTAAGAATTAGGAATTACAAGTCCCAATCCTTATTTCCTAATTCTTGATTTGATTCCTAATTCATAACTCATAATTCATAATTAAATGGTAAGTATTCTCTCTTTTATTCACGAAAACCAAGAAATCATATACATCGTTGCGTTGATGATTTTTTTGGGTATAGAAGTTATTGGCCGTGTACCCAGCGTATTGCACACCCCTTTGATGAGTGGTGCAAATGCCATACACGGCGTGGTGATTATCGGGGCTATTATCGTTATGGGGGAAGCCAGCGAAAGCAATTATATTGCTTTGGTATTAGGTTTTCTTGCTGTGATATTAGGCACATTGAATGTGGTAGGTGGTTTTGTTGTAACCGACAGGATGCTGGAAATGTTTAAGAAAAAGAAATGATTTTTTAGTTATAAGTTATGAATGATGAGTTATATGCGATATATAAAAGGCAAATAATTAATAATTCATAATTCGTAATTAACTCATAATTCATAACTCATAATTCATAACTCATAATGGAACTGAATATACTTACGCTTTGTTACTTAATTGGGTCAATCACATTTATACTAGGGTTGAAAATGCTTTCTAACCCTGCTACTGCACGGAAAGGCAACTTAATTGCCGCTGTGGGTATGGCAGTGGCTATTGCAGGTACTATTTTCTTGTATAATGACAAGGAAGGCAATGGTTTGCACAACTATATCTGGATTTTCGGAGGGTTAGCTATTGGTACGGTAGTTGGCTTTTTGGCTGCGAAAAAAGTAAAAATGACCGCCATGCCAGAAATGGTGAGCCTTTTTAATGGCATGGGCGGTGCATGTGCCGGTTTGATTTCTATTATCGAGTTTGGCCGTTTAGCAGAAAAACTTTCAGCAGATGGGGGGGATACAGAATCTACAGGTATCTTGATTACCATTTTCCTTGGCGTGATTATCGGCTCTGTTTCCTTTGCGGGCAGCATTATTGCATGGGGCAAACTAAACGGAAAAGTGAAAGATTTTTCTTTTCCCGGCCAGCAGATATTAAATACCATTTTGCTGTTTATCATGCTTTGCATTGCTGGCTACTTGGTCGTAAACCTAAACACGGCAAACGCCTACTTGTTTTATGTTATCCTTACAGGCGCATTGGTGTATGGTGTAATGTTTGTTTTGCCTATTGGCGGGGCAGATATGCCAGTGGTAATATCGCTTCTAAACTCTTTTACAGGCGTTGCTGCTGCTTGCGGTGGGTTCTTGTACAATAACAAGGTAATGCTTACGGGTGGTATCCTTGTGGGTGCTGCGGGTACGCTGCTTACCATATTGATGTGCAAAGCCATGAACCGTAGCTTGTTGAATGTATTGATTGGCTCTTTCGGTGGAAGCAAAGCCACAGGTGGTGCGCAGCAAACTGCAAGTGGTGGCGTATATAAAGAAATTTCTATTAGCGATTCGGCTATGGTGATGGCTTATGCCAACAGGGTAATTATTGTTCCAGGTTATGGCTTGGCAGTAGCACAGGCACAGCACGTGTGCCACGAACTAGAAAAACTATTGGACGAAAAAGGGGTAGAAGTAATATATGCCATACACCCTGTTGCAGGCCGTATGCCTGGCCACATGAACGTACTACTTGCCGAAGCCGATGTAAGCTATGACAAGCTGCTAGAAATGGAAGATGCCAACGATTTGTTCAAAACCACGGATGTAGTATTGATATTGGGGGCAAACGACGTGGTAAACCCTGCTGCTAAAAACGACCCGGCATCACCCATCTATGGTATGCCTATATTGGAAGTAGAGCAAGCGAAAACGGTTATTGTAAACAAACGCAGCATGAAGCCTGGCTATGCAGGCATTGAAAATGAATTGTTCTTCCAGCCAAAAACATCAATGTTGTTTGGGGATGCAAAAAGTGTTTTACAGCAGTTAGTTAATGAAATAAAGAGCTTGTAAGATATTATATTGTTGCCACAAAGGCACAAAAGCTCTAAGTAGTACAAAGAATTACATCACTTTGTGCATCTGTGCAGAGGGCATAAAAGGTTTTTATTAAAAAATCAACCTATCCCAACCTCATCCCTCCCGAAAGACCAGGACAAGTTACCCAAATGAAAAGGTAACAGGAACTGGGCAACAGGAAAATAATTGCATATTTTTAATAAAATAGATATTTTCTAGTATTATATTAAAATAGTTTCAGTTTTGCCATTTTTATGAGATTTTTACGCTGTTTCTTTTTTTCAAAAATTGTTACTGCCCTTGTAAGCCATTGATTATCAATAATAAAATCAAATTTTTGTGCTTATTTTTTGCTTATTTTGTGCTTATTTTATGCTCATTTTGTGCGTGATTTGTGCATATTTTACAGCTATAAATACAAGAGCAAATTTTGGGACTACAACTATCTTAATATTAGTAAAAAAAAGGCTACGATTAGGATACCAAGGCACTAGTTTTGTAGGTAGTTGATATCAAGTACATTTGTAGCAGAAAGATAAGATTTTTATAGATTGGGGGGTATCAGGACAAAGAAAAAAGTTTTATGCACCCATTTGTGCCTAATTAATCATCCCCTTTCTTTCAAAGATACTTTTGGGTAAAAGGACATAAATAATGTAATGATGCTTAGCCCTTGGAGAACAAATAATGCTGGCTGCTTTACCGGGCATTCACCAAAAAAACAAGTAGTTACTAGTAGATAGTTTCTAAAACTCCATGCCATATTAATGGCAGCGATAAACAAATTAGCCCGCTTTGCCCATAGCTTAGGGATGGCATATAAAACAATCATAATACAGCATAAAACAATATTGAGTAAGCCTGGCCTGCCAAAGTCAGTGCCGTTGGCATCCATCCCTTTAATAATAATATATGGGTTTTGCACAATGCTCCAAGGCAAGTAGCAAGTGGCAATAATTAAGATAGCTGTAATAATGCCTATTAATTGAGAATATTTCATGTATAGAGACTATGGTGAATTGAATGATTAAATGATTGGATTGCGTTATTTAAAAGTGTGCTACTATTAAGGTATTATTTTGCCACAAAAACACTTAGTCTCGAAGAATCACCAAGAAGAAAAGAATCCTTTTCTTTCTTTTCTTCTTCTCTTAAATATTTGTGCCTCTTTGCGTCTTCGTGCCTTTGTGGCTAAATAAACAAAATTGCACCTAAAGCGGTTTCATAATGCTGCAAATGTCGGGATTTAACTTTGCTTACCCAGCTTAAAAAAGAAGCGTTACTTCTTTCCCCCATATTTATTCCGTGATAGTTGTTGCCTTATATTTGTTGCTTTAATTGTTTTAAAAAAGGGTTTAATATATGGGAAACAGCGATATAAGGAGCGATTGGTCAGTGGCAGAAATAGCAGCATTGTACAACACGCCATTATTGGAGTTAGTGTTTAAAGCAGCCTCGCTCCATAGGCAATATAATGATACTGCCGAGGTGCAGGTTTGCACGTTGCTAAGCATTAAAACAGGCGGTTGCAGCGAGGATTGTGCCTATTGCCCGCAAGCCGCAAGGTATAGCACCGACGTAGATGTGCAGGCTTTGATGAAAAAAGAAGAAGTGCTGGAATATGCACAAAAGGCAAAGGATGCAGGGAGTACCCGCTTTTGCATGGGCGCTGCCTGGAGGGAAGTAAGGGACAATCGGGATTTTGATCGTGTACTAGACATGGTAAAAGGCGTAAATGAAATGGGCATGGAGGTATGCTGCACCCTAGGTATGCTTACGGAAACACAAGCCGAAAAACTAGCAGAAGCTGGCCTGTATGCCTACAACCACAACCTTGATACAAGCAAAGAACATTACAGCGAGATTATAACCACCCGCACTTACGACGACCGTTTAGAAACATTAGAGAATGTACGGAAGGCTGGCGTAAGTGTTTGCTGCGGAGGCATTATTGGCCTAGGCGAAACACATGACGACCGCATTAAAATGCTGCATACCTTAGCCACAATGCCCGTGCATCCTGAAAGCGTACCTATCAATGCGCTTGTGCCTATCAAAGGCACGCCATTGGCAGAGAACAAGAAGGTAGATATTTGGGACATGGTAAGGATGATAGCTACCGCAAGGGTGCTAATGCCAGCCACCATGGTACGGCTTAGCGCAGGCCGCACAGACATGAGCGTTGCTGAGCAGGCTTTGTGCTTTATGGCAGGTGCCAACTCTATTTTTGCTGGCGACAAGCTGCTGACTACGCCAAACCCAAGTTTTGATGAAGACAATGCTATGTTCCAACTACTAGGCCTGCAACCCCGAAAAGCATTCAAAGATGAAAAAGCTTATTTACGGGAAATGGTAGAAGCGTAAGGTTTATTTTAATTTTTTGAATTTTAAATTAAGTAGCTATAAGGGCGTATTGCATATTCTCTGTTGCATGGGATACCTTCTTTCATAGGGGCAGAAAATTTTCTGCCCCTCATTAGTTAATTCTATATCCTTAAATTTAGCCCAAAGAAAACAAACTATACTCTACAGAAAATGGCTTGCTAAAATCATCCTAATAAAAGCCTTTCAGGCTAATGGCTTCTATCATTAAAATCATGCTAATCATTTAATCAATGGTATAACCCCATGAAACAAAAACTCACTTACCTCAGTTTATTTATTTTTTGTGTTTGGTTGGCACTAGCTACCCGTAGCCATCACGAATGGTTCCCGCATATAGTGGTGGTTTATGGCGGCGATATTATCTGGGCTGGCATGTTCGTATTTTTCCTGCGTATATTTTTCCCAAAGGCAACACTTTGGAAACTAGCCCTTGTTAATTATGCACTAGGCGTGGCCGATGAATTTTCGCAATTAAACCATAGCAGTTTGATGGTGTACATACGCTCTAATTATTATGGGCGGTTGATGTTTGGTGTAGGTTTTTTGTGGAGCGATATTGTATGCTATGCCATTGGCACTTTAATAGGCTGGGCAATAGTAGCAATACTAGAAAAATACATATTCAGATTTTGATTTGGCAACTTTTGGAAAGTTGCCAAATCTACCAGTGCAAGCGAAAAATATTTATGCACCCACTTTATAGGCTATGCTGTCTTGTCGGTCAATTTGCTGTATATTAGGGTGTTATATTAAACAAAATGTAGTTTTCCTTTTGTTATTTTAATATAGTGCTAAGCAGCATTTTAGAAAGTTATTGGCTCAAATACTATGTACAATACAAATATGGGCATCGTTGTTGCCAAAAAACAGAAATCACATTTTTACTAAAAACCCCTGCGATCAATATGCGATAATGAATTCTTACATCCAAATTCCCAACTGAAAATATACCCCGCCAAATATTTCAGTTTTTAGTGTTGTTATGCGGTTTATATGCTTATGCTTAATTTTACTTGTCCAAAGAGAAATTGATTTAAAAAGCATAAACTGTATTTACAAATCAATTCATTCTTGTAAACTTCCCCATCAATGAGTTTATTAAAAAAACTGTTTTTTTTATCGCCTAGCCCCGAAGCCTGCTTCCAATTGGCTTTTGAAGCAGAAACAAAAAATAGCAATTACGGAAAAGCGGCCAAGCTATACGAAAAAGCAGCAAAAAAAGGCTTGGCAAAAGCACAGTTTTACTGTGGCTATATGTACATAAAAGGCAGGGGCGTGAAAAGGGATTATGAAAAAGCATTTTCATTAGTGCGTGAAGCTGCGTTGCAAAACCATCCTCAAGCCCAATACCTACTGGCACAAATGTACTATAGCGGCGAGGGTATAGAAAAAAATACAGCTTTAGGCGATGAATGGATAGCTAAATACAAAGAACACAACCTGCCCGAGGGAAGGTTAATACTTAGTTTTCACAATTTTTAATGGGCATCTACCGAAAAGACATGTTGCTACTCAGGTGCAAGTTTGGTTAATCTACCACGAAGGCACGAAGACACAAAGAAGCACAAAGTTTTAAGTAAAGAAAAGAGAAAAGAAGAAAAAAATGTTATCAATGCCTTTTAACTTTCATTTCCTTAATACTTCTTCGTGTTTTTGTGCCTTTGTGGCTAAAAACTATTAATGCAATAAGTCGAAAATCATTTTCCTCATCACCCTTCCAAAATAACGGGTATCGTATAACGGAATAAATTTCCAATAGCCTTTGTAATTGAATATCCACTTCAATATACCCTTAAAATCTTTCATTTTAAAGCAGCGGCGCATGTCCCGGTCAAAAAGGGCAATTTCTACTACCTTTTCCTTTTCTTTTGCAGTAGTTGCTTTTGTTGTTTTTACCCCGGATGAAATTTCACGCAGGCCATCAATAAAGCTGTCGTTTGTAAACCTGCTGTACGGCATCCACGAATTGGTGCGGGCATCTACTTCTATCAGGTAATAAGTATCCCTTTCTTTATGGTAGATATAGCCAATGCTCGCAAAACTGTTTAGCCCTGTTTTTTTGCCTAGCTCCCTCAGCAATTCTTCTATTTTATGGTTGCGCACATAAAACCGCTTGGTGGTAAAGGAGAATTCATTGTACATATAGGCGGCCACTTTTGCGCATTGATAGCGTATCAGCTCACCATTTTCAAACAAGGCTTCCACGCCAATGTCTTCGCCCGTAATAAACTCTTGTATCACAATATTTTTGGTATCGTGCAGTTCATTTAGCTTTTCTTCTAGTTCTTCTGGCGCATTGCATTTTCGTATGCCAGTGCCAGAAAAGCTAAAATCTACTTTCAGCAGCACAGGAAAGTTTAGCTTCTTGCTTACTGTTGCAAAATTGCTCTCCTCCACATAGTTAATATATCTTGGGGTTGCAATATTGTGTTTTTCAAATACGCGGCTCATCCCTATTTTAGAGGAGAGCATCTCCCGGTTTTCTATTTTGTTGATGGGCATTACCTTGGCAAAAAGTGCCTCTTCGTCCCCAATAGTTTCATTAATTAGCTGTATGGTTACATCGTCAAGCAGCATTATCTTATTATAGCTATCCCCTTTTTCTTTTACCAAGGAAATAAATTCCTTGGCAAACACCTCTTTTTCTTTACTTGCATCTATCCATTCGTCATGATACCTGTTCGATTTTAACCAGCTTGTTTCGCAGCAGTAAATAACCACTTTTTGGCCAGCCTTTTTAAACATGAAAGGTATTTCACCAGGGCTATCGAAAAAATCTGAATAAGAAACGAGTAAAGTAGTGTACATAATCTTCCTTGAACTAGTTAATTAAATTAAATATGCCACGACAAAAAGGCGTATTTCCAGGTTTATTTGTATTTTGTATTAATAAGCAAGAATATGATTTTATCTTTAACCGATTACTTATTATTGCATACTTTTTTTGCCAAGCTTAATTATTAGCGAAATAAAAATAAACCCCATGCCTGCTTTTAAATTTTCTTTCCTCCGCAGCAAACACTTCTTGGCCCTTGCAGGTAATGGGGTAATTTCTATTTTTAGCGTTGTGAACATGGCATTGATTTACCGCTCGCTCGATAAAGTGCAAGTAGGTACCTGGTTTTTCTTTTTAACTGTCCTAGGCTTGGCAGATGCCATTAGGAACGGTTTTTTATCTACAGCCACGGTAAAGTTTTATGCAGGAACCAAGCCTCAACGGGCAAAAGAAGTATTAGGTTCCGTATGGTTTCTGGCTTTGTCGCTTACTTCCTTGTGTGTGTTAATCGATATTGGGCTAATGCCGTTTGCTGCCTATATACACAACCCCGGTGCATTAGAAGCCATCCATTGGTTTGGGGTTACTTTCTTGAGCTCCCTGCCCTACACCATTACCTTTTGGATTTTGGTTGCCGAGGAACGTTATATCCCCATCCTTTGGCTAAGGATGATCAATAGCGGGTCTATGATTTTGATTGTTATTGTGCTAATGATTATGGGCAAAATGTCCCTTCACTATCTATTGTTATTTAATTTCCTCACCAATTGCCTTACCAGTGCGGCTTGTTTTATTGCTAGGTTCACGCATAGCCGTGCCTTTTTTAAACGCTCCAAGGCATGTATTATTGAACTGGCCAATTTTGGCAAATTTAGCTTGGCCACCAATCTTAGCTCTAACTTGCTGAGCAGTGCAGATACATTCATTATCAATATTTTTCTAGGTCCTGGGGCAGTGGCGGTATATAATTTGCCTTTGAGGCTAATGGAAATAGTGGAAATCCCATTGAGAAGCTTTATAGGAACGGGAATGTCGGCCATGGCAGCAGGCTACAACAGGAACGAAATGAGCCATGTGGCCTATATTTTCAAGAAATATTCAGGGATGCTCACCTGGGTTTTTATCCCTTTGGCCATTGGTGCTTTTTTCTTTGCCGATTTTGCCATTAGCTTATTAGGGGGGGGCAAATACAAACATACAGAAGCACCCAATATTTATAGGTTGTTTATGATAATGGCTATTTTTTATCCTATCGACCGCTTCAACGGCGTTACATTAGATATAATACACTTGCCAAAAGTAAATTTTTACAAGGTATTGGTAATGCTTGCCGTTTGTATTTCTACAGATTTAATTGGCGTAAGCATATTCAAAAATATTTATGGGGTAGCTTTTGCATCGCCTTTCACGTTGCTTGCTGGCATATTAGTGGGTTCTTTTGCCTTGAGGAAGCATATTGATTATTCTTTCCGGGGGGTGTTCATAAGCGGGTTTAAGGAATGCGTGGCCCTATACCACGAAAAAATTGGCTGGCGGTTTAAAAAGCATTGAAAATGCTTTGATATTATTTCGCCTCGAAGGCACAAAGACTCATAGTAACTGTTAAGAAATAAAGGAGAAGCAAAGAAAAAAGAAGATGATTTATGTTAGGAATTACTGTTGCCCTTCTTTTTCTTTATGCATCTTCGTTTTTTTGTGCCTGCGTGGCATGCAGTAACAAATGCTGCCAATCCAATACTTGAAACTTGCAAGCATTTCATTAACTTTGCCGCCTTTATTAAAATAGGAAGGATATGCCAGTAATAGAATTAGCAAGGATACACGGCGATTATGGCTTTGAAGCAAAAGACCAAAATGGCCATTCTGTAAGGATGGACAGCAGCCCCGAGAGCGGCGGTCAAAACTTTGGCGTACGCCCGATGCAAATGCTGCTCATGGGCTTGGGGGGGTGCAGTGCTATTGACGTAATCATGATTTTGAAAAAACAACGCCAAACCGTGCGTGATTATAAAATGGTGATTAAAGGCGAAAGGGAAGCAGGCAAAGAACCTTCGCTATGGCAAAACATAACCATAGAATTTCATATTTATGGTGAGGTTGATGAGGACAAGGCCAAGAAAGCAGTTGATTTGTCAATTAATAAATATTGCTCTGTAGCCGCTACTTTAATAGGCTCCGGGACAACGATTACCACAGAAACATTTGTACACGCCTAGTCATAAGTCGTAAGTCATAAGTGTTAAATAAGGCAAGAAAAAAGTACAACTTCATTTTTCCTTATTCTCCTCTTTCCTCTTTTGACTTACGACTTACAACTTACAACTTACGACTTAGAAGATGCATAAACAAACACAAGCCATACGCATACAATCGGCACAATCTTCAGAAAAGGAGCATTCAACGCCGCTTTTTTTAACCAGCAGTTTTACTTTCGATTCTGCCGAGGACATGCGTGCCGCTTTTGCCGATGAAACAGACGATAATATTTATAGCCGATACAGCAACCCCACGGTAGATGAATTTGTGGCTAAAATGTGTATGTTAGAAGGTGCAGAAGCAGGTTTTGCTACTGCATCGGGCATGGCTGCCGTATTCAATTCCATTTTTGCATTACTGAAAACAGGCGACCATTTAATTTGTTGCAGTTCTGTTTTTGGCAGCACCTATGCCTTGGCTACCAAGTTTTTGCCACGCTATGGCATAGAATGCACTTTGGTAAAAGCCAACAACCCAACAGAATGGGAAGCGGCTGTAAGGCCAAACACCAAGATGATTTACTTGGAAACGCCTACCAACCCCCAATTAGAAATAATTGACTTGGAATGGGCAGGGGCTTTTTGCAAAAAACACAACCTGATATTTAATGTGGACAATTGCTTTGCATCGCCTGTGTTGCAGAACCCTATTGCTTTCGGGGCAGACATTGTAAGCCATAGTGCTACCAAGTGGATTGACGGACAAGGCCGTGTTTTGGGTGGGGTAGTGGTAGGCAGGGCCGATTTAATAAAAGAAATTTATCTGTTTTGCCGCAATACCGGCCCTAGCATGAGCCCATTCAACGCTTGGGTACTAAGCAAAAGCCTGGAAACATTGGATGTAAGGATGGAAAGGCATTGCAACAATGCGCTTGCCATAGCAACAGCATTAGAAAAAAACGAAAAGATAAGCTGGGTAAAATACCCGCACCTGCCTTCGCACCCAGAATATGCAACAGCCATTAAGCAAATGAGCAAAGGCGGTGGCATATTGTGTTTTGAACTGAAAGGCGGCATAGAAAGCGGCCGCAAATTCTTAGATGCTTTGGAGCTGTTGTCCATGACACCAAACCTTGGCGACACCCGTAGCATAGCCTCACACCCCGCAAGTACCACCCACTCTAAATTGACAGAAGAAGAACGTTTATCTGTTGGCATCACGCCGGGTTTGATAAGGATTTCTGCTGGTTTGGAAAATGTACAGGATATTTTGAATGATATAGAACAGGCTTTGGCAAAGAGTTAAAATATTAATACTAATCAAATGCAAGTTTGGTTAATTTGCCACTAAGGCACGAAGATTCAAAGAGGCACAAAATTTTTAAGGGAATATGAAATGCTTTGCATTTCATATTCCCTTCTTTCTTTTCCTTAGTGCTACTTTGAGTCTTCGTGTCTTTGTGGCTATCTCATTCATTCCCGAAAAGCAATGTTACTTCCAATACTTCCCCTTCTCAATAAACCCAATCAAGTCCTCAGCCATGGCTTCCTGTTCCTGCACCCTTGGATGGCCGGATGTTTTTTTAAAAGGAAAAAAATGGGTAAATAGCTTGTTGTCTTTTAGCGAAGCCACAGCCGTGTCTATATAGCTTGGCCATTTGGAGCCTTCCCTAGTGGCATCCATATTGCCAAGGCAGCAAAGGATGGTTGCCTTGGGGTATTTGCCACGGATAGATTTTATAAAATTGGCATAAGCATTAATAATAAATTCCTCACTAGGTTTTTCAGTGCCAAAACGTGCTTTAAACTGTGGGTGTGTGGGCATGTTTACCAGCCAACTATCATTCTGGAACAGGTTTATTACTACTATTTCTGGTGTATACTTTGCAAAATCCCACTTGCTTGTAGAATCTTTAGGATTTAGCCGGTCATAAATGTCAGGCATTACCTCGGGGAACCAACTAATGGTAACGCCAATACCGCTTTTGGCAGTGCAGTGGTATTGTGCGTTAAAATGCCTTGCCGTGATAGCGGCGTATGTTTTGTAATTATTGAAATATTCAGGCCTGCCGTTGTCTGTGCTGTCGCTCGGTACTTCCACCCCATGCCCACAGGTGATGGAGTTGCCAAAAAATTCTATCTTCCTTTTAGGCTTTTTTGCGGGCTTGAGTATTTTGGCCAAGCTATCCAAAACAAACCCATAAAAGCGTGTGGTAATAAAGTCAGTATTGGTTACTTTGAACAACTCAACCTTGTGCTTCTTTTTGTCAAGGTTAGTTGCCAAGGTGTACAATTTCTTTTCTTTGTCCACTTTTATTTTTCTTGCAGTGCTGCTATCGCCATCCACAATTACATAATAATAGTTGTTGCCTTTTTCGTCTTCCAATATCGCACTAATAGTAGAAGTGCCTTTGGTACTAATGCTTACGCTTGTACCTGTCCAATAAAATTCGGCACAGGAATCATTTGTGCCAACCCGGCCCATATAGCTAAGCCATTTGTTGTTGGCTGCAATAAACTTGCCCGTGCTTGTTTGTGCAAACGAACAAGTATTGAATATGGCAACAAACATTAATGCGAGAACCAAACTTTTTTTCATTTTCTATTGTTATTTTTTTCCTTTTAATTTAGCTATACTAACCAATCCAAATTTTTGGCAATTTACAAGAATTTTACCTTATCAGCACCGTTACCCCTTGTTTGCTTACGGGTTCTTTTGTGTCATGATCTACATAATGTAGCATCCATACATAAGTGCCTGCATCTTGTGGCGTGCCGTTTACTTTCCCGTCCCATGGTTTTGTCCAGTCCTTGGTTTCAAATATCAATTGCCCAAAACGGTTAAATACTTTAAAATCTAGGTTTTCGGCTTTATAGGCATTTAAAGGGAACAGGTAGTCATTCAACTGGTCGCCGTTGGGCGTAAATGCAGATGGCACGTCTATATAGCAATTAGGTATTACTTTTATATGGTTGTAGGCGGTGTCTGTGCAGTAATTGCCGGTAATAATTAGCCTTACCAAATAATCGGTGGTGTTATTTGGGCGGGCGTAGCTTTTAGGGGATGGTTTTGGTGCAGTACTTGTTGTGTTATCCCCAAATTCCCACTGCCATTTGTTAATGATGCCCGTGCTGGTATCTTTAAAAATAGCTTTTTCGGTAGGGCATATATAGTTTAGCTCCTCTATAGTTGTGCCATTTTGTTTCTCTACTACAAAGCCAGCCTTAATATCATCATGCTCGTTTTTTAAGGTAATCGTTACATCTTTTTTATCGCTGCAAACATCATTGGCTACTATCAGCGTAGTTAGTTTTGGCGTAAATGTGTTGTAAATAATAGTTGTATCTTGTTTAGTGCTGGTAACGCCATTGCCAAAATCCCAGTTCCATTTGTTTACCCCATTTTTTCCATCGTGCATATAGGCAATAGTATCAGCTTTGCAGCCATATGCTACTTGAAAGGTAAAATCTGCATTTGCAGCATTCAAAGCGTTGAAACTTATAGACGAACCCACAGGAGTGGCTGCATTGCAATCGGCTGCCAAAAAGGTATTGGCTGTTGATTTTTTGATGGCTAACGTATATCTCCCCGCCACACGGATAGGGGATGCTAATACCAGCTGCACGGTGTCGCCAAATCCTGCGGCATTGCAGTTAATTATTGCATTGGCAATAGATACTACCGAAGGCCCTGTTATGCTGAAATTACTGCCATCTGCCGCTAGCGAACTGCATTGCAGCAAGCCCTTAAATATTACCTGCACGGAAGTGGGTTCACATGGCAGCACAGGTATTGTATCCAGCAATGCTGGCTTGAATGCTGTTACAACAATTGCTTTGTAGGCACTGGTATCCAAGCAGCCAATTGCATTTTTAACCACAAGCCTAGTTTTATAAGTAGTTGCGGTATCAAGCGAAGGGTACTTTTTAGGTAGTGGCGATTGCACGTGGCTGCTATCCCCATCGCCAAAACTCCATGCCCAATTGGTTAAATTGCCAAGGCTTTCATTGGTAAATGTTGCCATTACATCTGGGCAAATAATAGCTTGTGTGCTAAAAGCTGCTTTTACGGTATGATCAAGCGGCCTAATCAATAACAAGCTGCTGTCTGTACAAATACCATTCGTTACGATTAGTTTTAATGTTTTCGGGTTGAAATTATTGTAAATGAAAGTGTCTTTTTGCCCAGTTTTTACTATTGTGTCTGCTAGTACCCATGTCCATAAATTGATATTGTTTTTGCGATCGTGGCTAGTAATGAGGGTATCCTGCTTGCAGCCAATATGCACAATGGTATCTGAATTGGCAAACACATTGTTGAGTGTAGCAAATGCCAATACTGTATCTGGCGTAGCCACGCCACATTCGCTCCTGATACTGTCGCCATTGGCGGCTTTGTGTATAGCTATATGATAATTGCCATTTGTTTTTATTGGGGTTGAGAGGTTAATTTTAATGACACTGCCCAGACCCTTGTCATTACAATTTACAGTAGCTCCCAAAATATTAACTATGGATGGGCCAGTGATGGTAAAATTGCTGCCATCTGTGGCAATAGAGCTACATTTTACTGGGACATTAAATATCAGTTCTATTGTTGTGGCTGCGCAAGCTAATGCAGTAACGCTATCTGGCAGGCTAGGTACACCTGATTTTACCGTAATGGGCTTTAAAGTACTTGTATCTATACAACCAACTTGGTTGGTTACTATCAATTGTGCCAAATAAGTTTTAATACCAGTTACAAAAGGGTAAATTTGAGCAAGTGGCACTTGGGCATTACTGGTACTGCCGTTGCCAAAGTTCCATTTCCAGGCCACAATCACGCCTTGGCTCATGTCTTTGAATGTGGTTAACTCGTTCCCGCAAATGGTATCTGACAAGCTGAAACCTGTTTTTATAGTATGGTCAATTGGTTTTATTAATAATATGCTGCTGTCGGTGCAAATGCCGTTCGATACAATTAGTTTTAGTGGCTTCTGAGTAAAATTATTATATATAAAAGTATCTTTTTGCCCCATTTTAACGATTGTGTCTGCCAGCACCCATGTCCATGAATTTACGTTGTTTTTGCCATCATGGCTAGTAATGAGGGTGTCCTGTTTGCAGCCAATATGCACAATTGTATCAGCATTGGCAAACACATTGATTATTGTAGAAAAGGCCAATACCGTATCTGGCGTAGCCACGCCACATTCGCTCCTGATACTGTCGCCATTTGCTGCTTTGTGTATAGCAATATGGTAAATGCCGTTTGTTTTTATTGGGGTTGAGAGGTTAATTTCAACAACGCTCCCTAGTCCCATGCCATCACAATTAATGGTAGCTCCTGTAATATTAACAAGGGATGGCCCTGTAATGGTAAAGTTGCTACCATCTGATGCTATAGAGCCACATTTTACAGGGGCTTTAAATACCAATTCCATTGCGGTAGCTGCACAAGCCAATGCTGTAATGCTATCCGGCAGTACTGGCGTTGCAGATTTTACGGTAATTGGCTTCAAGGCACTCGTATCTATGCAGCCCACTTGGTTGGTTACGATTAATTGTGCCTGATAGGTTTTAATAATATTAGTTAAAAGGTAAGTTTGAGCAGCTGGCATTTGGGCTGTACTAGTACTGTCATTGCCAAAACTCCATTTCCATGCTGTAATCACTCCTTGGCTTTGGTCTTTAAAAATGGCTTGCTCATTACTGCAAATGGTATCAAGCAGGCTAAAATCAGCTTTTATGGCATGGTTTATAGGAAAAATACTGTCTATATTGGTATAGTTGCAAATGCCGTTGGATACCTGCAAACGCACTGCCTTTGGTGTGAACGTTGTATAAACAAAGCTAGTATCTTTAGAAGTACTGTATAATGTGTCGCCGATATACCATGCCCAACTGTTTGCATTATTGGTGCCTGTGGCAATGCCGACGTATTGCACTTTCACAGTATCTTGCTTGCAACCAGGATATACTTTGTACGAAAAATCGGCATTCACTTTGTTCACAGCCTTAAACTGCAGGGATGATTTTGGCGTAGGTACGCTGCACTCATTTATAATAGGGCTAAAATTAACATCGTTTTTCAATGAAATTTTATAATTGCCATCTGTAATAATGGGCTTTTTTAAATTAATAGATATAACCGTGCTAAGCGCATTGGTATCGCACACAGTAGTGGCACTAGCAATATCCACAGCATCAGGGCCCGTGATAGCAAATTGGCTGCCATCTGCTGCCACCGAGCTGCACCGGATAGGGGTTTTAAACACCAGTTGCAATTGCTGTGGGGCGCATGGCAATGGCGTGGTGATGCTATCCATTATTGTTGGCAACTGTGGCAAAATAGAAAACTTGAAAGTATCTAATAATGGGATGGTTGCGCTGCACAAATCCCCAATTTTATTGGTTGGGCTAGGTGCTAATTGGTAGTCGCCTACGGCTAACCCAGCCGCCAACTGGATAACGATAGAATCCATGTCAAATGCGTTTTTGCAGCCAACGCCTGTTACAGCCGCAATAGCAGGGTTGGTGCTTATATAAAAGTCGCTCCCGTCTGTAGCCATAGACTTGCACAGCATTTTTTTGTCTAGTTTTATGCCAATCTTATCCCCTGAGCAGTTTATGCTAATCTTTGAAATTTTTGGGGCAATCGGGTCTGTAATGGTGGCTGTGCTGCCACTGCCTCCAAAGGAAAGGGTATAACCATTTGTATTGTCCGTAGAAGTATAATGGCTAACAAGCATCAAATAATCATGCCCTGCAATAAGGGTAGGCATAGCACTGATGTTGGGTGCATCATAGCCTTCGCAGCCGTTGGCTTGCTGGCCACTGCTGTTTGCCCCAGTAACGCCGCCATTGCCAGACCAGTTACAGGCTACAAACAAGGATAAGTTTGTATATACTTCCTTCGGGTCATGCCCTGTAATATCAAATATTTGCCAGTCGTAATCATCAGTTGGGATGTTTGGTGTAATGGCAAAGGCAAATGTGCCAGTTTTAAAGCAGGTGAATTTGTACCAGTACGGGTTTATGTCTGTATAGGGTGTAGATAAGAATGGTATGGAGCAAATGGAATCGGGTATAGGTATTGAATCTCCGCCGCATGGTTTTACCTCGCTTTGGGAAAAAACATTGCTGCCGCATACAGGAAAAGCTCCGCCAACACTTTGCCCCAACTCTGGGCAAGCGGTTATTTGTGCCGCAGCCACATTAAGTAACAATAGCTGCACAATTAGCGTAACAATATGTCTATTAAGGGGCATTGGCAAAATTGCAATTGACTACAATGGTAAAATTAAGGATTAAGATTAAGCTACGGGTTCAATTAATTTTCATGCGACAAAGGCCTCTTTTTTATCATGCCGCCTTTGGTATCTTTCACGCTGCTCATCACTACAAACGAAAAAGGGTCTATTTTTTCTATTTCGGCGTTTAGCTTGTTTAGCTCTAATCGAGTTACCACGGTATAAACAATGTCTGCTTCCCTTGTTTCGCCAGTTTTGCCATAGCCCCGTTTCCCTTTATAAACTGTTACGCCACGCCCCATTACCGTAACAATCATCCGCCTTATCTTCTCGCTGTAAGCCGATATGATGGTTACCCCCGTATATTCTTCAATGCCTTCTATAATAAAGTCGAGTGTTTTAGAAGCAGATAAATAGGTAATCATTGAGTAAAGGGCTATTTCTACCGAAAGCAGGTAGGCGGCTGCCCCAAAAATAAAAATATTAATCACAATCACAATGTCGCCTATCGTGGTGCCAAACTTCCTGCTCAGGTAAATAGCCAATACTTCCGTGCCATCTATCACTGCCCCGCCCCTCACGGCAAAGCCAATGCCAGCACCAAGGAAAAAACCGCCAAACACGGCTACCAGCACATTGTCTTTGGTAACATCGGGAAAATGTACTGTAGCAACACATAAAGCAAGCCCCGATATGGCAAATGCCGTTTTGATGGCAAATGCCTTGCCCACTACTTTGTACCCTAGCAAAACAAAAGGGATATTGATACCTATAATCAATATATATAGTGGGATGGATGTTACATTTGATATTAACAAGGATATGCCTGTTGCACCGCCATCTATAAAATGATTGGTTAATAAAAAAACCTTAAAGCCAAAAGAGGCAGAAAAAATACCAATAGTGATTAATACAATATCTTTAATTAGCAATACGGCCGATAGCCTGAAATTGCGCACCCCCTTTGCTATTACAAAATTTGAGTAGCCCGGTTTCCCATTAGGTTTGCCCTTTTTTTTTGTTACAGATGTTTGAATGATGATTTGCTTCCAAAATGCGTTCATAGGCCATCTTTTCTAAAAGTACTAAAATGATATTGGAAGATAGAATAGCTTTTTCCTCGGCTATCTTAGCCTATCAAAGTTAACAGAATCTTGTGTCCTTTAAGCATTCATGTTTTGAATAGGGACATAAAAGTTTTTCGCTTTTATTAAAAAATCAACCTAGTCCAACCTCGCCCCTCCCGAAAGACCGGGAGAAGATACCTAAAGGAAAAGGTAACAGGCACAGGGCAAGGGGACAATATTTGCATATTTTTAATAATATTGATATCTCCTAGTTTATATTAAAATAGTTTCAGTTTTGCCATTTTCGTGGGATTTTTACGCTGTTCCTTTTTTCAAAAATCGTTACCAACCTTGTAAGCCATTGATTATCAACAATAATATCAAATTTTTGTGCTTATTTTGTGCTTATTTTATGCTTATTTTATGCGTAATTTGTGCTTGTTTTGTGCATAATTTATGCTCATTTTGTGCCTGATTTGTGCTTATTTTATAGTCGTACATCCAAGACCGAATTTTGAGACTACAACTATCTTAATATTAGTAAAAAAAGAGCTACGATTGGGATGCCAAGGCACTGGTTTTGTAAATAGTTTGTATCAAGCACATTTCTAGTACAAAGATAAAGTTTTTATAGATTGGGGCGTAGCAGGGTGCATTTCAAAATTTCGTTTTTTATTGTTTTCAATAGATTTCAACTGCAAAATCTAGGTTTAAAAAGTATCCTATATGGGGGAAATTTTGGATACTTATGGGGGAATATTTCCCCATATAGGATTTTTATTTTGGACTATATACCTATTCATGCCAATTTTACATTAAACGGGGAACTAAGGGCATCTTGGCCTTGCTTCCAGCATCGGATGTTAGTTGGCTTAGCAAAATGATAATCCACTATCAAAATCTTATCAGTTTCTTATCAATAAATTATCAATTTACTATAGTAAAACTATCATTCCATTATTAATCAATTATCACAAAATTCACTTAAATTATAATAAAAAATGAGGCTTAAAAATCACAA
The DNA here is from genome assembly GCF_046546515.1 of Parasediminibacterium schistidii. Lineage (NCBI taxonomy): Bacteria > Pseudomonadati > Bacteroidota > Chitinophagia > Chitinophagales > Chitinophagaceae > Parasediminibacterium > Parasediminibacterium schistidii. Next base: position 148,397 of record NZ_JBKHKJ010000004.1, read on the forward strand.
ACAACTGAATATCAATGAGTTATAGGCAAAAAGGAGAAATAGCAAAAAAAATAAATCACTTAAAAGCAGAAAATAAGCCATTCCAAATCTTCGCTTAGTTCTTCTTATTCTCTCGTTTTTTCTTGCCCCCTCTCCCTTGTTCTTGCTCCCTCTCCCTTTGGAGAGGGTTGGGGTGAGGTCGGGAATTAGGGTACGCCTATCACCATCAATTATCTATCTTGCTGATAAATAAAAAAGGGGAATTAAAAGTGAAGATTTGAAATGCACCCGCGTATCAGGACAAAGCGAAAAAGTTTTATGCACCCTTTTGCATATTCTCAGAAAGGACTTTGTGTTTCCTTTTCGTAAATCCTTTTGTTTGCTTTATAGTAAAACCAAATGTGGAAAATAATACCCAAAAATTACATCCATCGAAAACAGCAAATACTGTAAATTATTATTTTTACAGGAAATTAATTTGTATATGAGAAAATGTTTCTTCCTTGTTTTTTTAAACTGTTCTATCACTTTTTTGAATGCCCAAGACATTGTAATAAAAAACCTAAGTACCGAGACTTCTAAAACAGTAACAAAAGAAGCTGACACTTCAAAATGGAACTGGAAGCATGGGGGATTAATCAATTTTACACTAAATCAAGGTTCCTTGAGCAATTGGGCATCGGGTGGCGACAATTTTTCAATGGCCATTAGTTCTTATTTCCACTTTTTTTACCTATACCAAAAAAATAGGGATTGCTGGGACAATAGCCTTGACATGAACCTTGGTTTTGTACAGACCAGCAGCCTTGGCAGCAGGAAAAATGATGACCGTTTTGATTATTTAAGCAAATACGATTATAAGATGGATACATTGGGCAAATGGTACCTTTCTAGTTTGTTCAACTTCCGCTCGCAGTTTTTTGATGGTTATACATACAACAACAATGCAGGTACTTTTGCTTCATCTTTTTTAGCACCTGCTTATGTGTTGCTATCAGTTGGCTTCGATTACAAGCCCCAACGCAGGTTGTCTATTTTCATGTCTCCTTTAACCTCGCGCTGGGTAATAGTGGCCAACAATGTGCTTGCCAAGCAAGCAGCTTATGGGGTAGATACGGGCAAAAGCTTTAAAAATGAAATTGGTGGTTTTGCCACCATCAACTATTCCAGCACATTGGATAAAAATATTAACTATAAAGGCAGGCTCGACTTGTTTTCCAACTATACACACAACCCCCAGAATGTGGATGTATATATGACCAATCAGCTTTCTTTTAAGATAAACAAATATTTTAGTGCTACTTATAGCCTCGATTTAATTTATGATGATGATGTGCGCATCTTTGGCCCACAGGGCAAATCGCCTGGGCTGCAAACAAAAAGCATATTGGGTATTGGCTTCCTGAAAGTGCTAAATACAAAGAAAAGGCTTATAAACGGGGATAAAATTAGGGTACTAAGCTAATTTTAATAGCCACAAAGACACAAAGGCTAGAAGTAGCACTAAGAAGAAAAAAGAAGAAAAAAGGAAAGTAGAATATTAAATACTTTGCCTTTTCTCTTTTCCTTCAACCTTTGTGCTCCTTTGTATCTTCGAGCCTTTTTTGCGGAAAATCAACTATACAGTTTTACTGCCGTCCTGAATGTATTGCAATGCGCATCCACAATAGTCCTTACATCGGGGCTGTACCCGCCGCCCATGGCCACAGCAACAGGTATTTTGTATTGTTGCAGCAGGGTAAATACCATTTCATCCCTTTGCTTGCAGCCATCTATGGTTACTTTTAGCTTGCCAAATTTATCGGTGTCTATTATATCCACACCACTTAAAAAAAAAGCAAAATCAGGCTTTATTGTAGCTAGTAAATGGCTAAGGTTTGTTTGCAGCAATTGCAGATAGGTTGAAGTGGTGCAGCCGTCGGCCAACCCAATATCCAAATTGCTTTTTTCTTTATGGAAAGGATAGTTACTAGCACCGTGCATACTAAAGGTAAATACCCTTGGTTCTTTTTCAAACAAACTAGCCGTGCCATTGCCTTGATGAACGTCTAAGTCAATAATCAATATTTGCTTTGCTAGTTTATTGCTTATCAAATAATTAGCTGCAATAGCCATATCGTTCAGTAAGCAAAAACCCTCCCCACGATCTGCAAAAGCATGGTGAGTGCCGCCTGCCACATTCAACGCCACTCCATCCCTCATCGCAAAATGGCAACAATCAATTGTACCTTGTGCAATGATTAATTCCCGTTTAGTCAATGCTGGCGACTGGGGAAAGCCGATTTTTCTTTGCTCTGCTGCCGATAGCGATTGGTTTAATAATTTATCTACATATTCAGCATCGTGTGTTTGCAGAACAATATCTAATGGGCATGGGTTTGGGGCAAATAGTTGGTTTGGCGTAATAGTGCCTTCGTATAACAATTGTGCTGGTATCAGTTCGTATTTCAACATGGGGAACCGATGCCCTTCGGGTAACGGGTGGGCATAGATAGGCGAGAAGGCGATTTGTATTTCGGGCATAAGTAGTAAGTGGTAAGTAATAAGTTCTAGGTTGTAGGTTATACGTTATGATGATGAGCCTTATAAAAAAAGAGAACATCAACTAAATTATAGCTGATGTTTTCTTTTTTGTTTCATGCAATATAAATATCCAACTTTTTCTTTTATTAATTCTTCGTGCAATTTTGTGTTTTCGTGGCTAAAATTACTTACGACCGCTTTCTTGCAACATGCTGCTAAACTGGTTGTTGAAACCATCCGCTTGCAACAAGTCTTCCAAAGAAATATGCATCCTATACCGCCAGTAGTTTTTGGGGTTTGCAGGCACATTAATACGTTCATCGTTAGGGTTTTGCCTCCTGATGCTTTCGTCTATGCCTAAAATATCCTGCAGCTGGAACACGCTCCACATGGCTGGGGAATATAGATGCTGCAATACAATGGCTTTATTTACCCACCCGCTGCAATAGTAAGGGGCAGTGCCCCATTGGCCTAGCTCGTAATTAAAAAACTGCTGTATCCTACCTTTGTCTTCTTCCCACCAGCCCCTAATGGTGCTCATGTCGTGGGTAGAAGGGGTTACAACGCTTAGGTAAGGCGCATCGTTGGGATGGAAAAATACCTTCCTAGGGTCTTTGGGCATCCTTTGTATCTCTAGGCTTAGCAGCCCCAATTGCTTCATTACTTCTGGCACGCAGCCTGGCACTAGGCCTAAGTCTTCACCACAAACCAGCATATTGGTTACGCTTTTCAAGGCAGGTAGTTTTTGCATGGCCTCGTGCATCCAGTAGTTGTCTTGCCTGCGGAAAAAGTAATTTACATACAAGCCGTCTAGTTTGTTTCTAGTCCCTTCATCCAAGTTTCTGAACGAGCTGGTGCTGCTGATATTGAACCTAAAATGGAATTGCTGCCCATGGCTACCTTCTACCTCAAACAAAATAACATTGCTGATAAGGTCAAACAGTCCATGTTTTATTTTGTCTGTAAAGCTGTCGGCATTCCAGTCAGATAGTTGTTGTTCAACTCCTCTTTGTGTGCTGTAGTTGTCTTTCAAGCTATAATTGCCATTTCCATGGTTGTGCAGGAATCGTTGTTTTACAAATTCATTGTCATAGCCAAATACGTCCCACAAAACTTTGTCGTTAATAAATGGTTTTGTGTAGCGGTCATAATCAAACCCAATGCCCCCCTCGCTAAACTCATTGATGTGCACGGGTATAGCTGGCACAAAATACCCCAATATGCCTTCTACTGCGTGCATGGGTATGCTCCATATCCTGAAAAAACCAAGGATATGGTCTATCCTGAAAGCATCGAAATAGTAGCTCATTTGCTCAAAACGTTGCTTCCACCATGCAAACCCATCCTCACGCATTTGTTGCCAGTTGTAAGTAGGGAAGCCCCAGTTTTGCCCTTTCACTGCAAAATCATCTGGAGGTGCGCCAGCTTGCAGGTTCATGTTGTACAGGTTGGGTTGCTGCCAAGCGTCTGCACCATTTCGGTAAATGCCAATGGCAATGTCACCTTTTAAAATAATGCCGTTTTTATGTGCATAGTCCGTAGCTGCTTTTAGCTGCACGTGCAGGCTGTATTGGGTAAAATAATGCAGGGCTATTTCGTTAAATGCTTCGCTTGTCTCATCAAGCAAAGCTGCAAATTCTTGTTCCTTATATTCTTGGTTCGATGGCCAGCGGCTAAAATCGGCAGTGCCGTTTGTATCCCTCAAATAACAGAAGCAAGCGTAAGGTACCAGCCAGTGCTTGTTTAGTTCAAAATAGGCTTTATACTCTGTTGATTTGAATGTTTTTTCTTTTTGCTGGGTGTACAATTGCCTGATAATAGCCCATTTTGCTGCGTTTACGGCTTCGTAGTCCACCTCGGGCAGTTCGTTTAGCCGTAACCTTTCTTGTTCATAGCTTACCACTACCTTTTTCCCTGCGGCTGTGCCTGCAAGCTCCGTAACATTCAGGTACATGGGGTGCAATGCAAAAGCCGAAATAGCAGCATACGGGTAGCTGTCAACCCAAGTATGCGTGGCCGTGGTATCGTTAATTGGCAAAATTTGTATCAGTTTCAGGCCTGTCCTCGTACACCAATCTACCAATGCAGGTATATCTGTAAACTCGCCAATGCCAAAACTTTTCTGGCTTCTTAGGCTAAACACAGGAATTGCTAGCCCTGCTCCCTTCCATGTATTGGCAGGGAATACCGCAAAACCATCATTCACAATTGTTTGAAGGTTTGTTTCGCTAGCCACCCGTTGCACCCGGTTGCTGCCATCTTCAAAACGAATAAACTGTTTTGTATTTACATCGTATATGCCATATTTATATTCAACTGGGAAAGTGTCTTTGCTCAAATCGCCCCTTGCTTCAAAATAAGGCGAGCCTTCTTCCCTTGACATTAATACCAGCGTTTCCAGCGACCAATTGCCCAAAGCCTTGCTGCTGCCACTAATGCACAATGTTTGCCCTGCGGTAAGCAAGGGAGCTTTTGCCTTAAAAATGTGAGTAGTTTTTGATGGGCTTTTTACCGTTATAGGTGTGTGATTGTTTTTTAGCAATACATTTTTGAACGGCTCTGAATAAAAAGCATTTTCAAAATAGCCCGCATAGTTCCAGGAATCCAGCAGCAGGGTATGTTGCTGCGAAAAAGTAGATGGATTGAATAATTTGTCGCTGCCCCAGTCGTAGCTAATGCTGCCATCGGCATTTTTCAAAAGGTACTTGTATGCAATGTTTTTATCTAGGGTTGCATCCACATCTAATGAAACGCCCCAACATTCATGGTCAATATAAGAAAGTACAACCGCTTTTTCAGGTTGGTTATTGCCTAACAAAGGGTGGTTGCCCAGAATATACAATGTTTGCCCAAACACAGTAAAAAACCGTAATTGGAAGCTAACCTGCTTGATATTTGTTGCTACAACTGCTGCTGCTTTTTTTGAAAGGGTTGCTTTTTCGCTTCTTTTGGCAACTGGCTTTTTCGTGGGTATTGAGAACGTGCCTACCTTATTCCCTGTTTTCGTGGCAGTGGGGCTATCGCTGCTTTTTTTGGTAGAGGCTTTTGCTTTAGTGGGCTTTTGAGTGGTTGCTGCAGCAGCAATTTCTTTATTGCTGTCGGCCTCTTTGGCTACCGCAGGTTGTAGTTTATCTGCAGCTATAGCAGGAATCGTTTTTTTCATTGCCAATGTTTTACAATTAAGGAGCAAATCTAATAAATCTAATGTGTAATTTGGACACATTAATTTGCCTGATTAAAAAATATTTTTTTGCAGGCGTTTATTAGCCACCTCCATTTTTGCTTCCACATGGCAACCAGTCGTGCAATAATAACTGTTTAAGCATCTAAAACCAACCTAAGCTTTATTTTAAACAAAAAAAAATGACAAACGGGAAGAGCTAGACGAAAAATTAAAAGGTGGCATTAAATTTTTTTACATTGTTATTTTGTATAATGTATTAAGGTTTATTGGCCAAATTGTTAGTCTTGCCCATTTTAAGTAGTAATTTAGTATTTAGTACCTTGTTATTTTTCAAAATTGGTTTCCAATTTCAATGCTTCCACCACATTGTAAATAATCGGGCAACGGTTGTAGTGCATAAAAGTGGTAAACAAACGCTTGTTAAAATGTGGCAGGTGCATGGCAGGAAATTCCTTGCAGCCGGAAAAGCGGTGTTCGTAAACAGTGCATTTATTCTCATTTAAAAAAGCACAGGGTATGGCATTTATTACCATCATGCTACTGCCTTTCTCCAAGTATTGGCTATCAAAACCTTCCCTTGTTTGTTGCAGGTGTGCAGCTAGTACGTCCGCTTCGGGTTCTGTAACGTTTATCATCAGGCTTTTGCAGCAATTGCCGCAGGCGGTGCAGTCTATATGCCGTGATATTGTGTCGTTCAGGCTGTGTACTATCGCATCAACATCTATGCCGGGTAATGTTAGAAGATACTGCTTAAAACGTAGGTTTTCTGCTTCTTTGTTGTTTGCTGATAGCTCAAGAGCCAATAAGTTTGTTTCTATTGTGTTTATTTGTTTTAGAGTGAGGATGCAACTTGGCGTAAATAATAGCTATTTGTATAAAGAAGTTTTGTTATCAAGCTATTATCAACCCACTTTGTTTCTTTATCAATCCATTATACAATAGCAAGAAAGAAGGCAGGTAAATAAGCGTAGCGGCTACTGAATGCTTATAAAAAGGCAAGCCATTTACAATACAAGCAACCAGCCCATTTATATCCCTGCTGTACGTTAATTGAGCAGATACCCACACACTGAAATTTGACAATAAGAAAAATAGGGTAGGTGCTGCAATTGCACCAATGAAAACATTCGTATAAGTTTTTCCTTTTAATGCCCAGCCAAGTAAAGTGGTGATTAACAGCAAGGAATAATTAAGCAACTGATAGGTATATAAACCAGCGAAAGGAAATAAATGTACCCTGAAAAGCACTTCAATAATTAAATCGCTGATAAACAAGGCCAACAAAGGAAGTAGGAACGAAGTGGATTTATCTTTTACCATCATGCCCGAAAACAAGGCAATAGCAATAACGGGCGAAAAGCCAGACCACGCTAACTTAGGCGAAAAAAATAATTTTGACAACGTGGTAATTGCTATTAAAATAACAGTGAACGTAAATAACCTATAATTCAACTTCATTGGTACTATTTAAAAAACAAAAATAGGTTGAAAAGCACCTAAGCGTAAACTTAATTTTTTAGAGGCTCATAAACCGGGGAATATATCCAATTTAAAACCCAAAACATAAAATTTAAAACAATTGCTTACGCTGGCACAAATGCCTTGAATAAGGTACATTTACCGGATGATTCTATGGTGTAGCTTTCGCCTGGAAGGATGGCAACTGCCCCCCCTTGCTTTATCACCATGTTTTTACTGCTGTTAATAACCGCACCGCCTTCAATGGCTATAATAATTTCCAGCGAAGTAGCTGTGGATGAATGGCTATTGTTGTTCAAGCTTATTTTCTTTATCCCAAAATCTGGCACTGGGCATGGGTACAATACTTCATTGTTGCCCACGTCTTGCCCCTTCATCACATTTGGGGTAACAGGCTCAAAAAGGGTATGTTTCATCAATTCTGGCACATCAATATGCTTGGGTGTCAAACCACCTCTCAGCACATTGTCGCTATTGGCCATCAACTCCACATTCTGCCCTTCCAAATAAGCATGAGGTATGCCGGCCCCTTGGAATACTGCCTCGCCAGGCTCGGCTTTCACGATATTAAAAAAATAAATAGAAAAAATGCCCCTGTCTATGTTTTTTACTTCGCTTCCATTTTCAAAAAGTTTGCTTACCCACCAGCCTGCATCGGCTTTGGTTAGTTCGTTGTTGGCTTTTCTCCTTAGTTCCCTTTTTACCAATGGGGTTACAAGATTGTCAATATCAACCTGGTCCATCTCCATTACAAACTGGTATAGCCCTTTGTAGCCCTCTTTCCTAAACAAGGCCACCAGCACGTTAAACTCTTGTATTTCCAGCAAGGTTTTGTGCAGGGCATCTTCTGTTTTAAAACCATGCAGCAGCCAAAACTCGCTCAAGGCAACCATTACCTCTGGCTTGTGGTTTTTGTCTTTATAGTTCCTGAAAGCTGCATTAATAGGTATGCCAGCCAGTTCTTCCTTGGCAAAGCCTTTTTCTGCTTCCACTTTTGTAGGGTGTACCTGTATAGAAAGCATATCGTTCACATCCAGTATTTTAAACAGGTATGGCAATTCGCCAAAACGCTTAAAAACTGTTTCTGTGATAGCACCGGCTGGATTGCTATTGATGTATTCGTTTAAAGGGATGCTACTTGTGCCATCAGAAATAATGGAGGCAGCAGATGGGTGGGCACCCATCCAGTATTCTGCACAAGGTTTGTGGACAGTATTGTCAAACCCTAATAACTGGGGGATATAAGTATAACCACCCCACGCATAATTTTGCACCTTCCCGGTCAATTGAAATGTTTTTCCTGTTAGTTGCATACTACATTTGTTTAAAATGCCGAATATACATGAAGAAAAAAGAAATTGGCGACAAAGGCGAAACAATTGCCGTAAACTTTCTTGAAAAAACTGGTTTTAACATTATTGAAAGGAACTGGCGACACAAACATTTGGAAATTGATATTATAGCAACCCAAAATAGAAAACTACATTTTATAGAAGTAAAAACAAGGACTAATACCTTGTTTGGGTTGCCAGAGCAAAGCGTAGGCAAAGTAAAGATGGAGCATTTGAAAAAAGCAGCGGTTGCTTATTTGCGAAACAACCCAGAATGGCTGCTAATCCAGTTTGATGTTATTGCCATCATGATAACCAAAGAAGGTAATGAGGTTTTTTTGATTGAAGATGTATTTTTTTGAAAATAGAACAATATTTACGTTTATTCAACAAACTACTACAAATGCGATAAATATATTTTATTTTCTTTGATTAATTTCAAACTCCTTATCTACTTTTTTAACTAATTGCTCATGCAACCCTTTTTAAAAGCAAAAATTAAATTTTTTTATTTGTTTTGTATGACAGTATTGCTGTTCGTGCACAACTACAATTTTGCTCCTTTTGTTACAACCCCATCAACACTTGTTACATCTTCTTTTTCCATTAGCAATTTTATTGAATACCTTTTTTCCAATTCAGTATTTAGGTTCCGGATTGGTTTGCTGATGATTATATCTGGTTATTTGCTTGGCAACCATTCCTATGTGCCATATCGAGCATTAATGACAAAAAAGATAAAAACTTTGGTTGTCCCTTATCTGCTAGTTAGTTTTATTAGTTTTTTAATAATTATCTTAATCGAAATTATTTTCATAGGTATCCATAGTTCACATGGTATTCTTGGAAAAAATATTGCCCAGTTTACTGTCAAAGATTACTTTTTTTATATTTTTTTATCGCCACTCCCTTTTCAATTATGGTATTTAAAAAGCATTTTTATGATGACGGCATTATCACCTGTAATTAGGTGGTTACTTCAAAAAATGCCACTGCAAACTTTTTTAATCATGTTTGCAATATGGATGTTCACTAATTATTTAGATGGGGAAACCAGGGACAGGGCATTTATTTTTTACATATTTGGTTATTATATTGGCATGAGCAATAAAGATATTTCCAAACCTATTTCGTTTCTAAATCCAAAAACAGCACTATCATTGTTTGTAGCTATCTCTTTTCTCCGTACAGGGCTAGCATTTCTAAACCCGCACATTTTTTTTAATGTTAAGTATGTACTAATAATGCTTTTTAAGGTAAATGAAATTGTTGGGGCATATGCGGTTTGGTTTTGTTTTGATGATATCATTAATTGGGTTGACGGGAAAAAATGGTACAAAACGATTGTTAATTCATCTTTTTTCATATATGCATTTCATGCACCCCTGTTAAATTTCATGAGTGATATTGCCATGAAAAGAAATATACCACATTTAATTTTATACATTGGGCTTCCTGCATTGCTTTTACCTTTGTTAATTGGTACTGATATATTGATTAGGAATAATTTCGCTAAATTCTATAGTGTGCTTACGGGAGGCAGAAATGCATTGGAAAATGCCAAAAAGCAAAAAAGATATTTTTTAAAAGTTGTTAGTATTAACGCTGCAGCTTAGCTCCCTGCTATAAAAAAAATTCTGATTTAATTACCACTTTTAGTTGCTAAATGTTGCTTTTTTTCAAAAAAAACTTCAGCTAACTATCTAAGTGGGGGGCTGCCATATTTATTTTTATTGGGGTAAGTGTATAAATAAAAATAACCTCTCTAATGTTTGGTTTTTGTGCTTTTTAAAGCCCAATAAACAAGTGCTGGTTGGAAAAATAACCTTAAAAATCTTTTCTTGTTGGTGTTTAAACCAAATGCGTTTCTTTTATCAATAAACTGAGCAATATTTCCCGGAAAAACACAAGTGAAAAAAGTGGCAGCTATTTTTCCTACAAATGCTTTATTTTCTTTAGCCAGCACCAAAGCACTACCCAAGGCTATTTCGGCGATTCCTGAATATAATACTGTGTCATCCTTTTCCAAGGGAACCCAGTCTGGTACTTGTGCCTGAAATTCTTTTCTTGCATAAGTGAGGTGGCCAATACCTGCAAATATTAAGCCTGCACCTAATAAAATTTTTGCTGTTGTTTTAACTTTTTCTTCATTCATGGTGTTTGTTTTTCTATGCTATGCAATACAAATGCTGTTCCATAAAAAAGAAAGGATAAAATAAGCAATTTTATTATAGCAACGTTCCTTGCAATAAAATCCAGAGATACTTATATGGCGTATATAGTTAAAGCGATTATGAAGTATTGTTACAATATTGTTTATTCCATCAGCCTGTTACTTATTTTTACTCAAAGCAATGCTCAAGTAATTGACAATACCTCCTCTTTCAAGCAAAGCCTTGGCAATAAGTATTTCCGCTTTCATTACGACAATGATTATTTTACTGCGACAGACCAATATTATACGCAGGGCATAACACTGGAATACGCCCATCCCGCTATTCAGAAATTCTTCACATCTTCCCTCTTAGTCAAACCAAGGCATGCAGACATTGTTTATGGTTTTCGATTTGATAATTTTGGTTATACGCCAACCACAATTCTTAGTGATACCATCCTGCATGGTGACAGGCCATTTTGTGGAGATATGTCTGTTAGCACATTTGCCATTGCGGTAGATACATTAAGGACGCAAATCATTTCGAGTACTTTTATTATTGGATTGATGGGGGAAGGGGCTGGTGGCAGGGAATTTCAGACTACCATTCATAAATGGACTGGCAACCACATACCACAAGGTTGGCAATACCAAATAAGAAATGATATTATCCTAGATTATCAACTGAATTATGAAAAGAATGTATGGGCCTATAAAAACTTCTTCTCACTTGATGCTACATCTGCACTTAAAGTAGGAACGCATAATGATAAGGTAACAAGCGGTTTTAATTTCATGGTGGGTAACTTTAATAACCGATTTGCATCGGTTGCCAATACAAGACCAATAAGAAAAAAAGTGCAATATTATTTCTATGCGCAATTGGTTGGAGGCATAGTTGGTTATGATGCCACATTGCAAGGAGGCTTGTTCAATAAAACGAGCCCGTACACTATCCCATCTTCTAATATCAGTCGCTTCACTTCACAATATGATTATGGCTTTGTGGTTTGTTTCAGGAAATTATACCTTGAATACACGCAATCGTATCTGACAAAAGAATTTAGCACTGGGTTTGACCATCGCTGGGGAGGGATAAGAATTGGATTCCCTCTTTATTAGCATTTTTCTTTTGATTTGTATTTTTAGCTTTCTTTTTAGTTGTAACTCATTGAAATACAGCATTTTAGTATTTTACTATAAATGTTTAATAGGGATTTAATGGTGATTTAATGGTGATTTATCGTGTATCAATGTTGATTTATCGTGTATCAATGTTGATTTATTGTGTATCAAAGTGGATTTATTAAGTATCAATGTTTATGCATGTTATATGGAAAATAAACCTTCATCCATAAAGGGGTGTAATGCGAAAATGCCGCTATATGTAAGGGCAAACGCATCAAAATTTAATCTGCACCTAATTGCCTATTTTATTCAAAAATGCCTCTTTTCAGTCCTTTTGCCTCATAGCCGGCGGGCTTCGTCTGCCTCTCCCCCAGCCCCTCTCCTAAAGGAGTAGGGTAGCTATCGCAACTCTATTTTATCCTTTGAAAAAAATATGCTACGCATTTTTTTCAATCAGCCTGCGGCTGACCGGATAAAATAAGGTGGCTTATGCCAGGACTGGTGTCAAACTCGAAGATCCGAGTAAAATGAATTTTGATGCGTTTACCCTGTGCTATATGTATACCTTTACCTTCAACCCAGATTTTACAGTTGAAAGCTATTGCAAGCTCCAACTACTTCAAACACAAGCACTTGCTTGAATTTTTGGCTTTATCATAGTGTACTATGTTTGCAGCCAAAAAATCGGCCCAAGTGTTTGTCTTTATTGCATTTTAGCCTTTCATAACGAAGTCAACTGCGAAATCTGGGTTCAACCGCCTTTGGTTTGATGTGAAATTAGTAAAGCTACTGGTATAGTCCAAAAATAAAATCCTATATGGGGGCAAAATTCCCCCATGAACATCCCAAAATTCCCCCATGATAAATAGTCTGTGAAAGGTGTTGTGTCCTGATTTCAAGATACTGAATAATAGTTTCTCAATACTTAGGAACGTTGTCAAAATAACTTTCCCCATTTAGACTTGGCAGGTAGTGTGTTCAGAATAGGCATAAATATCTTCGTACAGTTTTAAGCGGAGGTTTAACCACAAAGGACACAAAGTTTTTCGCAAAGAAATACAAAAGATGCTCCCTTTTAAGTAAAACGTTTCACTTAAAGGACACAAAGAATGTTGCAGCTGGACTACTAAACAGTAAATGTACTTACGCGTAGTATAGTTGAAAACGGCACGAAAACACTCCCTAGATTCTGAACAGCCTACCTGACAGGTATTGCAGCTACCCCCTACCCAGAATGGGGAAAGTTATTTAGGAAACGTTACTTAGCTGCCTTCAAGAATGTACATATTCTCGATAATTTACAACGCCGTGCAAGATTGGTTTTTGTATTGCACTTTCCGCTACAACAGTTATTTCCAAGGTATTTCCTTGGCCATCAAAAAACTCCAAGCAATAGCCATACTCCCCATTTTTGTTTTCTATTATTTCTACAATAGTAGCAATATCCCCTTTGATAAAGCCTAATTCAGGCAAGTCTTTTGCAAGCTGTACTTCGCTATATAATTCAAATTTGTTCATATAAATTTTATTATAGTGGGTATAAAGTTACAAAACGAAATTTATTATTTGGCAATTCTTCTAGCCAAATTGTTATAACTAGAGTATTTTTCAAAATTCCTATTACTGAATATAAGTTGCCAAATTCATTTGACTTTGATAAATCAGCATCATTGCTAATGGCAAGTTGTTTAATATGTTCTATCACAAATCGTATTCCATATTCTTTACTTCCAGAATCGGCTAGGGAAAGGCAGAGGGCTGCACAAGCTAAATAACCTGCTTTTATTTAACCTTGTACATAAGCCGGAATCATTCCTTATTTTCTTTCTGATTCCAGAAAATCAGTATCATCGCAGTTCAATCAATTTGCTTATTATTAAAAAAGGAATAATGAAAAATAATTTTATCCAGTTTTTAGTCGGTTTATTAATCTTGTTTTTTTTAGTAAACAATCCCTTACAAGCCCAATGGAGCGAGTTGGGTGGAACGAATAGTTATACATTTAATAATTCTATTTGGGGTAATACTACTGATGCAAGCGGCAATTTGTTTGCAGGAGGCTTATTTACAAACAACAAGGGTAACAATTATATTGCCAAGTGGAACGGCAACAGTTGGCAGGAGCTTGGCATTAGCAATTTTATATTTAATAGTTTTATTGTTACACTCGCCACCGATAATAGTAGTAATTTGTACGCCGCAGGCTATTTTACGAACGGCAGCATAAAGGAATATGTTGCTAAATGGGACGGTAATAGTTGGATGGAGCTTGGAGGTGCCAATAGTTCTACATTTAATAATCAAATAAGAAGTCTGGTCACAGATGCCGGCGGCAATATATATGCAGCAGGCTTTTTTACTAATGGCATTGGTAAGAAGTATGTTGCAAAATGGAATGGAAGCAGTTGGAGTGAGCTTGGGGGTATCAACAATTCTACATTTAATGATTACATAGGCAGTCTAACCACCGATGCCAGCGGCAATGTGTATGCAGCAGGCTATTTTAGGAACAGTATTAGTAAGCAGTGCGTAGAGAAATGGAACGGTAGTAGTTGGGTTGAGCTTGGGGGTACTAATAGTTCCACTTTTAATAATGAAATAAGATGTCTCACCACCGATGCCAATGGCAATATTTATGCAGCAGGAGGTTTTACAAACAATAATGGAAAATGTTATGTAGCAAAATTTAATGGCAGCAGTTGGAGCGAGTTGGGTGGCAGTAACAATTCTACATTTACTGATTACATTTATAGTCTCTCTACCGATGCAAGCGGGAATGTATATACAACAGGCAGGTTTAAGAATGGCAGCGGTAAATATTACGTTTCGAAATGGGACGGCAGCAGTTGGAGTGAATTAGGCGGCATCAACAGTTCTACATTTAATAATTGGATTTATAGTCTCACCACCGATGCCAACGGCAATGTGTATGCAAGTGGGGATTTCAAGAATAGCAATGGGAACCAATATGTTGCCAAATATACTAACCAAGCTATCACCCCCCTAACCCTGACCTCCTTTACTGCCAAAGCTACAGAATACAATACAGTAAATACCAATTGGCAAACGGCCACCGAAACCAATACCAGCCATTTTATAGTAGAGCATAGTACTGATGCCAAAGAATTTACCGCCATGGGCACCGTTGCTGCCATCGGTTCAGGCGCAAATACTTATCAGTTTACAGACTTATTCCCGAATAAAGCCATTAATTACTATCGTATGAAAATGTTGGATAAAGACGGCAGTTTTACGTATAGCAAAGTGGTGAGCGTTCAATTATCCATTGTCAATTGTCAATTGCAAATTAGCCCTAACCCTGTAAAAGAGTTGTTGACTGTGAAACTAAACAGTACTAAAAATGAAAAAGCCGTATTACAAATTGTAAATGCAGCCGGTCAAGCGGTAAAGCAAATTTCCATTTCCATACAAGTTGGGGCTAACAAAACAATTGTTCCCATCAGCATCCTTGCCAATGGCAGCTATACATTAAAAGTAAAATCAGAAAGCAATTGCTGGCAAGAACGGTTTGTAAAGGAATAAAAAATCACAACGCCATATGGTTCTAATTACTTTTGGAGCTGTTTTTAAATTATTGAGTACAAATTTCTCGTCATTTTCTCCTCGCTCAATATATTCATACCTCGGGAGAATACCCTAACTGGAAATAAAAAAAGCCCCTGCATTCCTGCAAGGGCTTTTTATTTAAAATTATAATCAGTGATTATTTCACTTCTTCAAACTCTGCATCTGTTACAGTTTCAGCATCTTGTGGTGCTGCGCCTGCGCCTTGTGGTTGTTCGCCACCTGCGCCTGGTGCGCCACCTTTGTAAATGTCTTCGCTGGCGGCTGTCCATGCGGTGTTTAGTTCTGCCATGGCAGTATCAATAGCAGCAATGTCCTGAGCTTTGTGTGCTTCCTTCAACTTGTTGAGTGAAGTTTCAATAGCGCCTTTCTTGTCGGCAGGTATCTTGTCGCCATATTCTTTAAACTGTTTTTCAGTTTGGAATATCAAGCTATCAGCAGCATTTATTTTTTCAATTTGCTCCCTTGCTGCTTTGTCGCTGGCTTCGTTGGCTTTTGCTTCGGCTTTCATTTTTTCAACTTCTTCCTTGCTCAAGCCGCTGCCAGCTTCAATGCGTATTTTTTGTTCCTTGCCAGTGCCTTTGTCTTTTGCACTTACATGCAACATACCGTTGGCATCAATATCAAAAGTAACTTCAATTTGAGGAACACCCCTTGGTGCTGGCGGTATACCATCTAGGTTAAACATACCCAAGCTCTTGTTTTGCGTAGCCAATGGCCTTTCGCCTTGCAATACATGTATTTGCACGCCGGGCTGGTTGTCGCTAGCGGTAGAGTAAGTTTCTGTTTTCCTTGTTGGGATGGTGGTGTTGCTGCTAATCATGGTGGTCATAACACCGCCCATGGTTTCGATACCCAAGCTAAGGGGGGTAACGTCTAGCAGTAATACATCTTTAACCTCACCTGTCAAAACGCCACCTTGTATAGCAGCACCTACGGCAACTACTTCATCTGGGTTAACGCCTTTGTTTGGTTTTTTGCCAAAGAATTTTTCTACAATTTCTTGTACTTTAGGGATACGAGTGCTACCCCCTACCAATATTACTTCGTCAATTTGAGAAATATTGTAGCCAGCATCTTTCAATGCAGCTTCGCAAGGTTTCAAGCAACGAGCAAACAAATTATCTGCCAATGCTTCAAATTTAGCACGGGTCAATTTCTTTACCAAGTGCTTAGGAACGCCGTCCACAGCAGTAATATAAGGAAGATTGATTTCAGTTTCTGAAGAAGAACTCAACTCTACTTTTGCTTTTTCAGAAGCTTCTTTCAAGCGTTGCAAAGCCATAGGGTCTTTACGCAAGTCAATTGCTTCTTCCGCTTTAAAGTCAGCAGCCAACCAGTCCATGATTACTTTATCAAAGTCATCACCACCTAAGTGTGTATCACCGTTGGTAGATTTTACTTCAAATACGCCATCGCCTAGTTCCAATACAGAAATATCGAATGTGCCACCACCAAGGTCAAACACAGCAATTTTTTGGTCAGCGTGCTTTTTATCCAAGCCATAAGCCAATGCTGCGGCTGTAGGCTCGTTTACTATACGGCGAACATTCAGGCCAGCAATTTCACCAGCTTCTTTGGTAGCTTGGCGTTGTGCATCATTAAAGTAAGCAGGAACGGTAATTACTGCATCTGTTACTTCTGTACCCAAATAGTCTTCAGCTGTTTTTTTCATTTTCTGCAAAACCATTGCAGAAATTTCTTGTGGTGTATATAAACGGCCATCAATATCTACACGAACGGTGTTGTTGTCGCCCTGAACTACTTTATAACCCCAATGGCTTTTTTCTTCTGTTACCTCATCAAAACGACGGCCCATGAAACGTTTTACCGAAGCGATAGTGTTTTGAGGGTTGGTGATTGCTTGGCGTTTTGCGGCATCACCCACTTTACGTTCGCCATTTTTCAAGAAACCAACAATGGAAGGGGTCGTGCGGCGCCCTTCTTCGTTTGCTATTACAACTGGTTCGTTGCCTTCCATCACAGAAACGCAACTGTTTGTTGTTCCTAAGTCTATACCAATAATTTTGCCCATAATATTTTATTTTACAAAACTTAATTTGTCAATCATTATGCCATAACGGGAATAGGGTGCAAAATTGTCAGCCATGCCATAGAATACTGATATTATGTACGTTAGCGGTTTATTTTAATGACGTTATTGCATAGGTATATATGCATTATACCATTTTAAGCCTAAGTAACGTTCTGTATAAAAGCATCAAAACTCCCAACCCCTAATACTTTTTCCGAGATAAAGCCTTCGGCATATTGCACACCAATGCGTTTGCCCAGCATTAACGCCCTTGCCTTTACCGTTTCTAAAAACTGTGGGGAGGATATATAGGTTTGTGGTTCGTCAGTACCGGGACTGTTAAACTGTGTAGTATAGCAAAGTATCGCTTCTATTTTTTTGTCATGCGCAGCAGTTATGTCCATCACGAAAGAAGGTTGAATAAACCTGTCTTGTATATAATGGAATATATATTTCGGCCTCCATGCTTCTTGGGGTTGCCCTTCGCTAAGGGTTTCTATTTTACGCAAACCCGATAAAAAAGCTGCATCCGATACCAGCTTGGCACTACGCCCATGATCGGGGTGGCGGTCTTCTGGGGCATTGCATAAGATAATGTCTGGCTGGTACTTCCTAATGGCAGCAATCACCAACCGTTGGTGGGCTTCATCGTTCTGGAAAAAGCCGTCTGCCATTTTCAGGTTTTCCCTTATGGTTGCCCCCATCACTTTTGCAGCATTGGCGGCTTCTGTGTATCGGGTTTCAACACTGCCACGGGTGCCTAGCTCGCCTTGGGTAAGGTCTATAATGCCTACTTTTTTGCCTTCGGCAATGGCAGTGATGATAGTGCCGCTGCAACCTAGTTCCACATCGTCTGGGTGAACGCCAAAAGCTAGTATATCTAATTTCATAGTTTGTTTTTTAGTAGCCACTAAGGCACAAAGGCTCAAAGAGGCACGAAGTTATTTCCTTTTCTTCTTAGTGTTGCTTCGAGCCTTTCTGCCTTAGTGGCAAAATAATAAACAAAAAAAATCCCGTTCAATAAAAACGGGACATTTTTTAATGTTATTGATAAAAGAAAGGTGATTAGTCTTTCTTGGCATAACGTTTTTTGAACTTGTCGATACGGCCTGCAGTATCAACCAATACATTTTTACCAGTGTAAAAAGGGTGTGAAGTATTGGAAATTTCCAATTTCACTACAGGGTATTCTTTACCATCTTCCCATACAATTGTTTCTCTTGTATTGGCGGTAGATTTGCTTAAAAATGAAGTCCCGTTACTCATGTCTTTAAAAACGATAAAGCGGTAACTAGTAGGGTGGATACCTTTTTTCATATATTTCTTTTTAATGAAGGTTATACGGATTTTGCCGTATTATTATTTTTATTTTATGGGCAGCAAAAGTAGGAAGTAATCTTTATGCAGCCAAAACTAATTATACCAAGGATAAATGATTTGGTTCTAAAATTCTTAATTCCTAATTTATAATTCCTAATTAACTTTTCATATTGTCAAACTGCAAGGGGAAGCCCAGCCCTGCTGCCCTGCATTTGGCCATTACTTCTTGCAGGTCGTCTATTTTTTTGCCAGTTACCCTTACTATATTATCCATGATGGCAGCCTGCACTTTTATGCCGCTGTCTTTTATCAGCTTCACTATTTTTTTTGCATCGTCCTGTTTTAGCCCATTGCGGACGGATACTTCTTTTTTTACCACTTTGCCGCTAGGGTAGGCCTCTTTTTCAAAGTCGAACGCATTGGCATCTATGCCTTGCTTCATGCCCCTGCTTATCAGCACGTCTATAATCTGTTGCAGCTTCATGTCGCTGTCGGCCTCTAGCTTCACGATAAAATCTTTTTTATTCAGCTCTATTACTACATGGCTGTTTTTAAAATCGAACCTGTTTTCTATTTCTTTTTTTACGGTATTGATGGCGTTGTCTAGAGTTTGCAAGTCAACTTTACTGGCAATATCAAATGATGGCATAATCGGTAAATTTTTTTGGCAAATATATACCACTGATTAAATGATTTGAATGATTATAATGATGGAAGCCCTTGATTTTAAATCGTGGTATAAAAATAATTTTCGGAAACCATTTTCTGACGGGTATAGCCTTAGTCTTTTTTTTATGCGGTGATATTATGAAACTATCATTGCTTCAAACCCTGAAGGGGTTGAACAATAGTAGCCACGGGTGCAACCTGTGGTAAAGAATAGCAATTGGGGATAATCTTGAAAGGGCAGAACTGTTTACGGCCTCATTTTTTAGACTGCCATGCAATAGAAGGTGATGGTAAGTTTAACCCCTTTTGGGATTGATTGCCGCTTCAAGCCTACCACGGGTTTCACCCATGACTACTATTGTTTAACCCTTTCAGGGTTTCTAGTAAAAGCATCAGCATCTCAAAAAAGTATCAGCCCCAACAATTGAGGTGTTTTGTACTTGATAAATCTATATGCCTATGTTATTAAATCACAGCCTTTGCCACTTTTTTCTTCTTTGGCTCGCTTTTTTTCACAAAAGTATCGTCAAAAAAGCAATCCATGTCGCGCCTGTTGCCGCAGCTTCCTTGTTCTTTCAAGGTTATCTCATTGCCATTGAACGTGAAATCTATAATGCAAGGGTCGCCGCTTTGGTTATAGATACCTGTGGTATCATCCTTCATTTGCAGCGTGCCTTTTAGCTCGCCCTTGCAAGTGCCTTCTTTTTTCTCAAAATGGATAAAAAACAAATAGTTCTTGGCATCTTTCCCATCACGGATGGAAATATAGTTTTTACTATCCGTTACATATTCGCCGCTTAGTTTGTTTTTTCTGGGGAACGTGTCTATGGGGTTAATCACAATGTCTTTTTTGGGGTCTTCGTTATTGTCATTTATTACTACCATAAAAACGCCAGCAGTATTGTAAACCCAGCCTACCCGTGAAAATTGCAATTGCTTTGTCTCTGCATTTGTTTTTTCCTTGCTTACTACAAATGTTGGTTCCCTATTAATGGAAAGAGAGTGCACATAACCATCGTTTGCATTGTCTGCAAGTAGGCTTTTGCCAGCAAGGAATTTGTTTTCCTTGTTAAATACCAATACTGCTACCTGTGTTTTTTTCTTCTGGGTAATATTAAGCAACAAGTAAATTTCTTTTTCCTTGTCAATCCGCCCAGCGGGGTGTATGTCGAATTTAGCATCGGTATTTACTAACTGCGTTAAAATACTGTCAGGCACAAACTGGCTAAGCACTACATGACTAATAGCAATTGTGTCGGCCAATGAATTGATATTGGTATCGGCAAGCGTGTAAGGCAATGTAATGGGGGCAAATGCCGCTATAAAATCTTTTGCCTTCACGGTGCTTGTGCCTGAAAGATCTGTTTTTTTGTGCTTGCAGCTAAAAAGCATAAAAGTAAGCAAAACCAATAAGCTATATTTCATGGGATGCGTAAATTTTTGATTCATATTTTTTACTGGGGGTTAAATACATTTGTCTTTATGATTTCAAAGTTACCCAACGTAGGCACTACCATTTTCACCACGATGAGCGCGCTTGCTGCCAAACACAAAGCGATTAACCTAGGCCAGGGCTTTCCAGATTACCCCATGGACGAACAATTAACCGCTTTGGTAACAAAAGCGATGCAAGATAACTACAATCAATATATGCCCATGGCTGGTTATGCGCCTTTGCTGGAAGCTATTGCCGCAAAAGTACAAAAGCTATATGGCACAACAGTAAACCCGCAGCAACAAATTACCATTACCCCTGGCGGCACTTATGCTATTTATTCAGCCATCACCGCCATGATAAATAAGGGAGATGAGGTAATTGTGTTTGAACCAGCGTATGACAGCTACATACCCAATATAGAAGTAAACGCGGGCAAAGCTGTAAGGCTGCAATTGCTACACCCGACTTATTCAATTGACTGGGCGGCTGTAAAGCAAGCCATCACGCCCAAAACACGCATGATTATCATTAACTCCCCACACAACCCATCGGGTGCAGTATTGAGTGCTGATGATATACAACAACTGAGGAGGGTAGTGGCTGGTACTGACATTTGTATTGTAAGCGACGAAGTATATGAACACCTGATTTATGACAACCTGCCACACGAAAGCATTTTGAAATACCCCGACCTGCTGGAAAGGGCTTTTGTTTGCTTTTCTTTTGGTAAAGTATATAACTGCACTGGCTGGAAGGTTGGCTACTGCATAGCACCCGAGGCATTTACAAAAGAATTTAGGAAAGTGCACCAGTTTAATTGCTTTAGCGTGAACAGCCCCATGCAGGTAGCATTGGCAGAACACCTGCAAGATGAGCAAGCCTATTTGCAGCTTGCACCCCAATTGCAAAGAAAGCGTGATTATTTTAGGGAATTGATGGCGGCTACACCTTTGAAAGTAGTCCCATCGCATGGCAGTTATTTTGAATTGTACAGTTATGGCGGCATTAGCAATGAAACAGAAAGCAACCTAGCAACTAGGTTGGTGACAGAGTGCGGCGTGGCCACCATACCCACATCGGCATTTTACAAAGATGCGATTGACAATAAAGTATTGCGGTTTTGCTTTGCAAAAAAAGAAGCAACTTTGGAAGAAGCTGTGGAAGGATTGAAGGGGTTTGAGTGGGAAATAGGAAATAAATAGATCAGTTTGTTAAAGCAAAATAAGTAATTTTTAACGCAAAGTACACAGAGCAACTTGCGCAAGTAAGTCGCAAAAGAGTTGCTAAAATAAAGAAAAAAGTTGCACTTAAAGGAGGCAAAGGCTATGAAAAAATGTTATTTAATACTGAGCGTATCTTTAATCCAAATTACTTAGCTTTCTTCTTATTGTTCCAAAACATAGATAATGCTTGTTTAGGTAGAAATATACTATATTGATATTGATAAAAAAAGAACTATGAAATCGCTATTAGTCCGAAAAGGCAGCTAGTTACCCTTGTTTCTGTGCAAAGATATGGTTTTGCCAATTATCTAGAAAATATGGGTGAGACTTAAAAAGATTTTTCGCTTACTAAATTCTGAAACGCCTGTTTTGTCCGTTTTTGAACTGGCGGAGTGGTCAAAAAAAAGTGGCTGCTAACTGATAATATACGCAACTCACTCGGGAAGGACTCCTGTCCTGTTTGTAGCCGTTACTTGATTTGCATAACATATTCGTTTATTTTTTTAGTGAAGTAACGATTAGGCATAGACCAGAGGCCATAAGCCAGTTGCTGATAGTAAAAAAAGGCTAGAAGGGATTATATGCCATTTGTTAACAGTGCTCTTGTAGACCTGGACTAGATAGGATTTCTTTTCGTTTTTGCCATCCCCAAACTCACCTTTTCGCATCCCCTCATAACTCACTACTGACCACTCACCATTCAGTATTTATAACCCATAACGTCATAATAAAATTTTTTATGTGCCAATTTGTACCTTCTTTGCATATAAACACGGAATGGCATTAATATTGACATTTCATTCCGGCTTTTGCATGAGCAGTTGCCAACTTTGCATATAAACACGGAATGGCATTAATATTGACATTTCATTCCGGCTTTTGCATGAGCAGTTGCCAATGCTAATGCGACATTTTGACTAAAATTTGAATTGACTTATAATGACAAAAAATAAATTGGTTTTTCAGGGAGACGATGAGTCCGATTTCATGCCCATAATACCTATTAACGAAAATGAGAGTGAGCAGGATAAAAACATGGTGATCCCAGATGAAATACCAATTCTTCCATTACGCAATACAGTCCTTTTTCCTGGCGTGGTACTGCCAATAACAGTGGGCAGGGACAAAAGCATAAAAGCGGTACAGGAAGCCTACAAATCCGATAAGCTAATTGGCGTGATAGCCCAGAAGGATACCAATGTTGAAAACCCAGAAGCGGCAGACTTGTGCAGCATTGGCACAGTGGCCAAAATAATCAAGCTGATAAAAATGCCTGATGGTGGCACTACCATTATTATACAAGGGAAAAAAAGGTTTGAATTGCTGGAAATAACAAGCGATGACCCATTTTTCAAGGCCCGGATTAACGTGCTGGCAGAAGATGAAAAACCTGTTAATGACAATTTTGAAGCATTTCTTGGCAGCATCAGGGATTTGGCTACGCAGATTATACATTTGTCGCCCAACCTGCCTACCGAGGCTTCTATTATCCTTAAAAATATAGAGAACCCTACTTTCCTTATCAACTTTGTAAGCAGCAACCAGAATGTAGAGCTGGTAGAAAAACAGGCTTTGCTGGAAACAAACGACATTACTGAAAGGGCTGAAAAACTGATACACTTGCTGCAACGGGAGCTTCAGTTTGCCGAGCTAAAAGACAAGGTAACCAACAGGGCTAGGGTAGAAATAGACAAACAGCAACGAGACTATTTCTTGCAGCAGCAACTAAAGAGCATTAAGGATGAACTCGGCGGCGACAGCAACGAAAGGGAAATAGCCGAGATGAAGAAAAAAGCCGAGGCCAAAAAATGGCCAGAAGCAGCTAAAACCCTTTTTAACAACAACGTGCAGAAACTGGAAAGGATGCACCCAACCACGCCCGATTATTCCGTGGTGTACAACCATCTTGATTTGTTGCTAGACCTGCCTTGGGACGAGCATACAGACGATAATTATGACTTAAAAAATGCCAAGAAAGTATTGGATACAGACCATTATGGCATGCAGAAAATAAAAAACAGGATACTGGAATACTTGGCTGTGTTGAAACTAAAAGGCGACATGAAAAGCCCTATCCTTTGTTTTATTGGCCCACCGGGCATTGGTAAAACATCGCTTGGCAAAAGCATAGCACATGCCGTTGGCAGGAAATATGTGCGGGTAAGCCTTGGCGGTCTGCATGATGAAAGCGAGATTCGTGGCCACCGCAAAACCTATATTGGGGCAATGCCAGGCAGGATTTTACAAAATATCCGCAAGACAAAAACATCGAACCCAGTAATGATACTGGACGAGATAGACAAAATAGGCAGCGACCATAGGGGAGACCCTTCCTCTGCATTGCTTGAAGTGCTGGATCCTGAACAAAACAATAGCTTTTACGACAATTACCTAGAGCTGGAATACGACTTGAGCAAAGTATTGTTTATTGCCACGGCCAATAATATTCAAAATATACAACCTGCCCTAAGGGATAGGCTGGAAATTATAGACCTAAGCGGCTATGCCGTGGAAGAAAAAATAGAGATAGCAAAAAAACACTTGCTACCCAAGCAAAAAAACGCGCATGGGCTAGATAAGGTAAAGCTGAAAGTGCCTGATAAAGTAATTGAAAAAATTATTGAAAGCTATACAAGGGAAAGCGGGGTAAGGGAGCTAGACAGGCAGTTGGCCAGCATCATGCGGTACCATGCCAAGGAAGTAGTGATGGAAAATAAATTTAGTGCCACAATGGCCTTAGCCGATGTGGAGAAAATTTTAGGTTCTGCCCGATATAGCAATGATATTTATAAAACAGTAAATATGCTAGGCGTAACCGTAGGCTTGGCATGGACTTATGTGGGTGGCGACATCCTTTTTATAGAAACCGTATTAAGCGAAGGCAAAGGCGAGCTGAAACTGACGGGCAACCTAGGTAATGTGATGAAGGAAAGTGCATCCACGGCACTTACTTATTTACAGGCAAATGCCAGCAAATGGGGCATCAACCAAGAAGATTTTGCCAAGAAAAACATTCATGTGCATGTGCCGGAAGGGGCAACACCTAAGGATGGCCCAAGTGCAGGCATTACCATGCTTACTTCCCTTACGTCTGCATTTACAGGCAGGAAAGTGAAGCCATATTTGGCCATGACTGGCGAAATAACACTGCGAGGGCAAGTATTGCCCGTAGGCGGCATTAAAGAAAAAGTACTGGCAGCAAAAAGGGCAGGCTTAAAAGAAATAATTATGTGCTGGCAAAATGAAAAAGACGTACAGGAAATTGACAGCACATTTATTACTGGCGTTCAATTCCACTATGTAAAAGAAATGCAGCAAGTGCTTGACATTGCACTGGTATAGTAGATTAGGTTTTAAATTCACAGATATTTAATGCAAAAAAATAGCTTTCTTGAAAAAGGAGGCTTTTTTATTTAACTGATAGTGGAAAGTAGCTTTATACAAGTAAGCAAGTAATAAAATAAACAGTGACTTAATACTTCGAGCGTTCGTGCCTGTGGCTAAAAAAAGCATATTCGATTTGATGAAGAGTAACAGAAGGGTATTCCGTTTTCAATTCCATTAGAAACAATTTGCTTTTTTCTTGTTTCACCAATGTGCACAGCCTATATGTTTTCCAGTCCGTCATTGGGTGCCTGGTTTTTATATTTAATACTGGCTTCAAGCAATACCATGCTTAAATTGCTATATAATACTTCGTGCTGTGCTTCTATGTTTTTATGAAAACTTTCAGGTAGCCTTGCCCAGTCAAACAATTCTACTACTATGGGTATGTTGCTTTCTTTTATTTTTTCTTTTACGTTTACAAAAACTTCGATGGGCATTTTTTGTAAAGATGGGGTTCGCATTACCAAATCAAGGTCGCTGCCTTCGTGCGCTTTGCCACTCACACGGCTGCCATAAGCCCATACTTCTATGGGTGTTTCTACACTGTTAAATATGGCTATCAAACGCTGCTTATCTTTAGCTCTCAGTATCATTCCCTTGTTTTTTTGATTGCTTCAGCAATTAAGGTTGCATCGGTAATGAAATTTGGTAACAGCACCAATGTTTCTTCGGCAAAGTTTACGCCATAATCGTGTGCGGTACTGTTTCGATTGTCTCGGTATTCTAAAAAGTTCTCACACAATTCTAGTGAAATAATGCTCCGCAACACACATTGCTTAAACACCTCTTTAAAATATAGTTGATCCACGGCTTTTGCGGAATGATAATAAGGCTTTAAGGTTTTACGCAGTAGTTTCCCACATTGTTCCAGGATAATTTCAAATTCCTTTACACAAGCCGAACGGTACATGTCATAATCTATTTCTTCTGGGTTGGCTTTTTGCAATAGCCCAAAAGCTTTTTCTAAAGTGCTAATGGACCGCTCTAAATAAGTGGTATCTATTTTAGTCATAATGAATACCTAAATTTTGATAAATTCATTTTTATGGCTTGTCTCAATTCATTTGCTTTTTGCATTTGTTCCAATAAAGTGGTAGAAAGTATTTGTTTTCTCCCCCATCATTTGCTATACACTATATAGTCATAAGCCATCAACTCGAATGTCTCCCCTTTTTTAAAGTTGTACCCCAACCCTGAGAAAATATTGGTAAACTCACCATCCAGCCAGTCATGGTCCACTTTTATATGTATTTTGTTGTCGCTGCCATAATTAATCAGTACCAAAACCACTTCTTGGTTGTGCCTACGCAAAAAAGCCATAACACAATCGTTGTTGGTAGGCAATATGAAGGTTTCGCCAATGGCTATTGCATCCCTTTTATGTAGGGCTAACAGGCTTTTATAAAAATCGTGCAGTTGCGTGGGCTTGTTCCAAATTATTTCATCCTTATTAAAAAACTCAAGCCGCTTTTTGCTAGGGCTTTCCTGCCCGCTATAAATAAGCGGCACACCCTTGCTCCAAGTGCAGGTAAACACAGCAAAACACTTAGCAGCGTTGCCAAATTTTTCATACTCGGTGCCGTTCCAGCTATTCTCGTCATGGTTGCTGGTAAAGAACAATTTTAATGCTTGGGCAGGGTACTGGCTGTAGCCATGCAAAATATTGTAGGTTTCAGACAATCCTTTCTTGCCTTTCATAAAATGTTCTGTGCCGTGCATCCATGCCCATGCATAGCTAACATCATATACATCATGGTAAGCTATATCTTCACATTCAGCCAACCAAAACAATGGTTTTATGGCATCGCACTGTTTCCTTGCCTCACTCCAGAAAGTGAGGGGTACAAGGTGTGCCATATCGCACCGGAAGCCGTCAATATTAAATTCCTTCACCCAAAAACGCATGGAGTTTATCATTTCTTCCCGCATTTCGGCATTGTCATAGTCTAGGTCTATCACGTCTTTCCAGCCATTGCGCTCGGTAAAATTGCCTTGCGAATCCGTCTTATAATATGCAGGGTTGTCTTTGGTCCAATGGTGGTCCCAGCCTGTATGGTTGGCTACCCAGTCGATGATGATTTTAAAATCCAGCTCGTGTGCATAATCAACCAGCACCTTAAAATCGCTCAAAGTACCAAATTCGGGGTTTATACCCACATAGCTGCTGCAGGCATAGTAGCTGCCTAGTGTGCCAAGCCGTTCTTTTTTGCTGATAGGCGTAATTGGCATCAGCCAAAGTATATCTACTCCCATGTCACGCAAACGAGGCAAATGCTTGCCAAAAGCTTCAAAAGTACCCTCGTGGGTATATTGGCGGATATTTACTTCGTATATATTGCTCCCTTTTGCCCAGTCAACGGTAGTGAATAGTGGCTCCATAGTTTATAAATTAATAATCCACAAAGAAATAGCTTTATTTTTATCTCCGATGAACGAAAACATGAAGCTGGAGAGAAAGATAAGCCTTTTACAGGCAACTGCCATCAATATGACGGACATGGTTGGCATCGGGCCCTTTGTGGTGCTGAGCGTTGTGGCCGAAATAATGGCTGGCCCTTGGTTTTTATATGCGTGGATAGCGGGGGCATTGCTGGCTTTTGTGGATGGCATGGTCTGGAGCCAGCTTGGATCCACCTACCCCATGGCGGGTGGCAGCTACAACTTTTTAAAAGAAGGCTTTGGCTCCAAATGGGGCAAGCTGATGAGCTTTTTGTTTGTTTGGCAAACGCTGATACAAGCCCCATTGGTGATAGCTTCGGCAGCCATCGGCTTTGCGCAATATTTTTCTTACATAGCACCTTTATCCGATTGGCAAAGCAAAGCCATGAGCGGCAGTGTGGTGTTGCTGATTGTTGCCTTGCAATACAGGAAAATAGAAGCCATTGGAAAAATAAGCGTGCTGCTGTGGATGGGCGTGCTGGCCACCATGGCATGGATTATTGGCGGGGGTATATGGCATGGCCATTTTATAGAACCTATATTGCATATAAACGATGGGTTAACCGTAAACCATGCTTTTGCGGCAGCCATTGGCTTTGCGGGTGTAAAAACCATGTACAGCTACTTGGGCTATTATAACGTATGCCAACTAGGCGGCGAAATCATCAACCCCCAGAAAAATATACCCAAAAGCATGTTTATATCTATTGGGGGCATTGTCGTGCTGTATGTGTTGATGAACATTAGTGTAGCATCTGTGCTGCCACTAGCACAGATGCAGCATAGTAAATTTGTGGTAAGCCTTTTTGTGCAGCAGCTAGCCGGACCCACATTTGCCACCATAGCCACGGTGTTGATACTATGGGTTGCTTTTGCATCGGTGTTTTCCGCCACGCTGGGCTATAGCCGTGTGCCTTATGCCGCTGCGCAGGATGGGGCATTTTTTCCCATCTTCGCCCGTCTGCACCCCACTAAGCATTTTCCCTATATATCCTTGTTGTTTTTAGGGGGCGTGGCATTTGTGTTTAGTTTATTGTTCAAGCTGAAATATGTGATAGATGCCATCCTAGCCATGCGGATATTGATACAGTTCATAGGCCAAGCCATTGGCCTTTTGCTATTGGTAAAAAGAAAAGGGAAAGCACATTTTGCTTGGAAAATGCCACTATACCCCCTGCCTGCCATACTGGCTATTGTGTTCTGGGCTTATATTTTTTATTCCACTGGCACTACCATGATGGTGGGGGGGCTTAGCGTGATTGGCCTAGGGCTTGTGGCTTATGGGGTGAAGGAGCTTGTGGTAAAAAAGGGGTAGGAAATAGCCTTTATCTTGGATAGCAACGTGCATATCCAGCTCGGAGGAAAGTGGTATTAATATTTTTTTAGATTTTTTTAGTAAGTTTCAATAATTGTACTAAACTTGTATCGTTATTAGATTAATGATAACCATAAATTAAGCCAAACAAATGTTATTATGAAAATTTCAACTTTACCCTTGTTGTTGCTTTTGCTTGCGAGTGGAAGCCTTTTTGCCCAAAATATTTCTAGCAAAGAAGTTGGCAAGCTATTGTCCAATACAAGCATTGCTAAAAAATCGAGCACGGAATATGTGGTTTCAAATGCTTATGAAGATGCCCAGCTTGGCCTAAAACATGTATATCTTCAACAAGCTTACAAAGGGATTAAAGTATATACCGCAATACAATCGATGGTATTTAAAAACGATACGCTGCAATACCAAACCAGCAGTTTTATCCCTGATATTGCATCAAAAGCAGGCAGTGCTACTCCTGTTGTTTCTGCACTACATGCTATTGGCGATGCTGCTACCTATTTGGGTTTATCAAAACCAGTGCAACTTTCAGAAATAAAGAACAGCTTTGATGCCAATAATAAAATTATTTTTTCCCCTGCTGGCATAGCCAAGCAAAATATAGCTACCGAGTTGGTATGGGCAAGTTACGACAATGGCAAAACGGTGCAATTGGCATGGAACATAAGCATTGACGTGGCTGGTTCAGACGATTACTGGAATGTGCGTATCAACGCCATAAATGGACAATTTATAAACAAAGATAATTATACTGTGTACGAAAATACCAGTATAAAAAAGACAACACCTGTTAAAAAAAAAGACC
Source organism: Parasediminibacterium schistidii (assembly GCF_046546515.1). NCBI lineage: Bacteria > Pseudomonadati > Bacteroidota > Chitinophagia > Chitinophagales > Chitinophagaceae > Parasediminibacterium > Parasediminibacterium schistidii. Next base: position 178,410 of record NZ_JBKHKJ010000004.1, read on the forward strand.
AAAAAGAAAACACATTAGCCATAGCTGACAATGCCACAATGATGGGGCAGCATATTACGGATGCACCGCCCCCTGGTGTAACTACTGCATCGTACAATGTAGTGCCTTACCCTCTTGAGAACCGCTTTGTAGGCAGTATTGCGTTGGAAACCGACCCCTGGTTAAAAGCAGGAATTGGCAACAATGCTATTACTTATGGCTGGAATTATGATGGGGCTACTGCCTATAATTATACAAGGGGCAACAATGTATATGCTTATGAGGATAGCCTGAAAAAAAATGCACCTGGAAGGCCAGCTTTATCTACCACGGCATTGCCTACGCTAAGTTTTAATTACACACCCGATTTCACATTGCAGCCAACCGACCCCAATAACCGCCAGTTTGCCACTACCAATATGTTTTACTGGAATAATATCATGCACGATTTATATTACCAGTATGGATTTACCGAGGCAGCAGGCAATTTTCAAAACGATAATATTTCTAGAGGGGGAGTAGGGACAGACTATGTAAAAGCAGAAGCACAAGATGGCGGCGGTACCAATAATGCCAACTTTAGCACACCTCCAGACGGCAGCAGTGGCAGGATGCAAATGTACTTGTACAATGCCGTGTTTAGCCCACTTACAATTACTAAGCCCGCTTACCTTGCCGGTATTGACTCATTCAAGGAAGGAGTAGTAAGTGTTAACAATTCGCTAAGAAAAGTTGGGCCAATAACTGGGCAGGTAGTACTATATTATGACAATGCCGCCGGTACTGTACACCAAGGTTGTGCCGCTGCCACAAATAATATTTCGGGTAAGATTGCGTTTCTCAATAGCTCTAGCTGTACTTATGCCAGTAAAATAAAAAATGCACAAAATGCTGGCGCTATAGCCGTGATTGTTGGCAGGACGTCTGGGCCAGCACTTTTAATGGGTGGCAACGACAGTTCAATTGTTATTCCAGCAATTATGATTTCTAGCACAGACGGCAACAAAATAATAGCGGCTTTAAATAAAAATGATACCGTGAATGCGACTATCGCTCCAGGGGTAAGGTTTGATGGCGCCCTTGACAACAGCATTGTATCGCACGAATATACGCATGGCATATCTAACCGCTTGACTGGTGGGGGGTCTAACACTTCTTGCCTCAGCAATAAAGAACAAGGCGGAGAGGGATGGAGCGATTATTCTGGGTTGATGATGACCACCGATTGGGCAACAGCGCAATTAACAGATGGCACTAAAGTAAGGGCCCATGGGCAGTATGCCAGCAGCCAAATACCGGGAGGATTGGGAAACAGGGTATATCCTTACAGCACGGATATGTCAATAGACCCACATACTTATAAAGATTTGACGAATGTGCTTTACAACGGCGAAGTACATTATATTGGAGAAGTATGGTGTTCTGCATTGTGGGACATGACTTGGAACATTATACAACAAGAAGGTACTATTAATAGTAATTTATACAACCCAGCAGCAGGTGGAGGTAATGCGATTGCCTTACAATTGATGGTAACTGGGCTGACATTGCAAAAATGTAGGCCAGGGTTTTTAGATTCAAGAGATGCTATTTTAGCGGCAGACTCTATTTTATATGGGTTCAAGCATAAATGTTCTATATGGAATGCTTTTGCGAGAAGGGGTATGGGGCTTAGTGCGGTTCAGGGGCTTTCTGATAGCACCAACGATCAGGTGCCTGCTTTTGATGTGCCAGTTTGCCTATTGCCATTGCACCTGCTTGGTTTTAAAGCTTCTCAATCGGGCAAGGGCATACAATTGGAATGGAATAATGCGGAGGAAATAAATACCAAGTTGTTTACTGTTGAATATTCAACTGACGGTAATAATTGGTCTTTATTGGCATCAGTACCAGCAAAAAATACCTCAGGGGCTAATAGCTACACATTTTTCCATGCAGCGCCTGCCGAGGGCAGTAATTATTACCGCTTAAAAATGACAGACATCAACGGCAGCTTTGCTTATAGCAATATATCCACCGTGAATATTGGCAGCAAAGCGGCTTTCAGCATTTATCCTAACCCTGTAAAAGCGAAGTTGTCTGTGCAATGGGCAAGTACAAAAGCCGAAAACAGTACATTGTTGGTTACAGATATGCAAGGGAAAATTTTGCAGCAACAACCTGCAAATGTTCAAAAAGGTAACAATTTGTTTATTTTAAATACCGCTTTGCTGGCAAAAGGTACCTATATTTTGATGATAAAGGGAGAAAAAACAACACAACAAGTATTTGTAAAAGAGTAAAGGGATTAATTGCAACAAAGGAACAAAGTAGCACGAAGGGTTTAAGAAAAGGATTGCATATTTTACACAAGTGAAGTTTAAAGCATAAAAAAAGGCCGCTCTTTTGAGGAGCGGCCTTTTAGTAAATGGTAACCTTTCATAGCAAATGCGCTTATATCAATAGCCTCGAAATGCAGGCTAGATTGTCATTAATCTATTTTTACTACTTTCTTATTGATTGTATCGCTATTAGTAGCAATAATTACGGTATAAACCCCTACTGGTAACGATTTAAAAGCTGGCAGGTTTAGAGCCGTGAGCCCTTTTGCAGCTTGCGCTTTTTGCTGTGCCACCATTTTGCCGTTTGCATCAACCACACGAATGGTAACTAATTCATCTTTTGCCAAATAAAGGCTTAGGTTCATGTTGCCATTGCGTACTGGGTTTGGCGATACCTCGGCAGATATAGATTTAAAGCCAATGGCTTGGTCAACTACAATGCTTATTATATTGCTGTATTTATAACTTCCATCCTTGTCTATCAGCCTTAAATGGTAATATACTTTGGTAGCAGTAGGGGAAACCTTATCTATATAACTGTATTCATTAATAGTTGCATTGCCTTTGGCAGCCAAAGTGGCTGCATTTTCAAATTCAATACCATCGTAGCTCCTCTCAATTACAATAGAAGCGGTATTTATTTCATTTGTAGTGGCAATATACAAGCTGGTATAAGGGCTCGTGATGGTATGTGCCGCAAAGTATTTGATGGTTGAAGGAAGTGTAGTTGGCAGAGAGTAACATATTTCAAGCCTTGCCCTTCTATTGCTGTCTGATGCTTGTGCCGCCTCAAAAACCATGGAATTGTAAGGGTTGTTTTCTGTTTGCATTTTTAACATCATGCCAAAATTGCTATCAGGTGTGCTTACCCATTTCTGTGCAAAATCAGATATGTCTAATGTATAGTCCTGTGCAGTAGAAGTGCTTTGCGGCAATGTTTTTTGTGTAGTAGTATCGATATTTGGGGTATTGATCCAAGAAAGCGTTATGGGAGACCAATTTGATGTTATTTTTTGAACTAAAACAGCATTCTTGGTGCCGTAGGTTGGTTGCCCTATTACACCATTAGTTGCACCCGTTGTTTTGGCATATAGATACAGGTTTGCACTATTAATTTTTGCATTTTTTGGGATGCTTGTCAAATCAATTGTTGTAAGCGTCCTCCCGTTATAATAAGGAAGGCCAATACTGTTTGCACTCCATGCAAACATAGCCAATTCGCCCTTACTTGTTTCAACTCCTGCACCAGGCTGATTGCTTATTTTATAAGAATTAAACAATGCAGAGCTCGTAGTCTCGGTAACTGCTAATTGCGAAGCGTTTGTTGGGCAGAATGTTGCGTTATAAAGTGATGTTACTTCTGCTTGATTTAATGCCCTGTTGTAAATACGGATATCATCTATAACGCCATTGAACCAATAAGGCGTGCTTGTAACAAGTGTTGGGTACCTGCCAATATATAAATCGTGAGGGCTTGTTAAAAAAGTAGAAATTGAATCTACATTTTGGGCTATCAAAGTACCGTTAAGGTAATATTTAGCCGTTTTGCCATCGCAAGTAATTACGCAATAAACCCATGTACCTTTTTGAACAAATGGGCCTTTGGCACTTGTTATCACCCCTGGTGCAGCATAGCTTTCATGTAGTGTATCGGGTGCCAAGCCAAAGCAATGGGTATTATTTGTATATGGGGCATCAACAAGATAACTTACAAATCTATTATTGTTATCCTCATCCACGCCAGTGCCTACAATATAATTTGCATGGCAATTACCTTGGTAAAAACCATTTACTTTTATCCAATGGCAAATAGAAAGTGTTTTGCTTGAATTTAAGGTAGTGTTGCCAGTTATGCGCATATAGCTGCTGCTGCCATCAAATAAATACGCACTATTGGGTTTACCAAACCTGTCGGGAGTTAATATGGCATTATTAAAAACAGGGTTGTTGTTATTGCCGCTGGAATCATTAGCATTGCCAGTAAAAGGATAGTAGGCCATTAATCCAGTGTTTAGGTTTACTGCTGACGAGTCAGTGTATAGAGTAGTTGCTTCTCGGGTATTTAATACCCTGTTATAAATTCTAATATCGTCTAGTACACCATTGAACCAAAAAGGATAGGCACTGTTATTACCTTTTCCAAAAAGCAAATCTGCGGTATTGGTAAACCCACTAAAGCCTGACTCGAAGTGCTGGAATTTCAAAACATTATTTATATATAATTTGGAAGTATCGTTGCCTAAAGTATATAGAATATGATACCATTGATTTTTTTGTACATATGGTTGGTAGGGATTGCCATTTCCACAACAAGTTGCACCATAAAAATTTTGATGAACAGTATCTAAAGGTAGCGAGCATGATTGTCCGTTGTTATAGCCAGTTGGCGAAAATATCATGTTATATGCTCCAAAACCGTTAGTGGTCGCATCATTTTTTTGCATTATTGAATTTACTTGACAAGCCCCACTATAAAATCCATTCACTTTTACCCACATACTAATTGTAATAGCAGTGGTGGAATTTAATGATGCGGCATTTTTAATTTGCATATAACTATTGCTGCCATTGAATAAATAGGCACTATTGGCATTGCCAAACCTATCCGTGGTTAGTGTGGCATTGTTAAAAACTGGGTTATTTCCATTGCCGCTAGAGTCATTTGCATTGCCGTTGAATGGGTAATAAGCCATTAAACCTTGGCTTAGGTTTACCTGTGCAAAAGAGGCAATTGAAAAAAGCAAAAAAGCTGCTACTAATAAGTTGTTCCGCATATTGCCACAACAATTTTTAGTTAAATTTTTATCCATAAAATAGTTTTAGCCCCAAACGAATTGAAGGGTTGATTTTTTAATAAATTCAAGTACATATTATATTACTCCTGTTATAGTACAAAAGGTTGGGTTTGTAGAAATTTTTTTTTAAAAAGTTATTCAAAGTAAAGCCTTTAAGAAACAGCAACTATTTCTTTTGCCTAGAAAATAGTGTAAAACCCAAAATGCCATTAGATTTGCTGCAATTTATTTGGCTATATGAAAGTAGTGATTTTTGCAGGTGGCCTCGGCACCAGGATTTCGGAAGAAACAGGTACTCGGCCAAAACCGATGGTAGAAATAGGAGGAAAGCCTATTATTTGGCATATTATGAAGGGCTATGCAGCACATGGGTACAATGAATTTATTATTTGCCTTGGCTATAAGGGCTATATAATTAAGGAATATTTCATGCACTATTTCCTGCACAATTCGGATATAACCATTGATGTTGCCAATAACCAAATGGAAGTGCACGGCACTAATTCGGAAAATTTTAAAGTAACTTTGGTGGAAACTGGTGCTACCACCAAAACTGCCGGGCGTTTAAAAAAAGTGCAAAAATATATTGGCAATGAGCCATTTATGCTTACTTATGGTGATGGGGTTGCAGATTTGGATATTAGCAATTTGGTGAATTTTCATTTGAAACATGGCAAACTAGCTACGGTTACGGCAGTAAACCTTGAGGCAAGGTTTGGCGGCATGGATGTAGATGCAGACGGGAAAGTATTGGCATTCAGGGAAAAAGCAAAAGATGAGGGCAAATGGATAAATGCTGGTTTCTTTGTGCTAAGCCCAGACATATTTAAGTACTTGGAAGGTAACATGGAAGAAATGATGTGGGAAGACAACCCACTGGAACAATTGGCCAATGCAGGCGAGCTGGTCGCTTACCATCATCATGGTTTTTGGAAATGCATGGATGCCTTGCGGGATAAAATAGAATTGGAAGCACTTTGGCAAGAAAACAATGCACCATGGAAAAAATGGGCATAAGGTAACGTGCTTTGATCCTTCAAATTATTTAATAATATATGCGTATTTTAATCGTTGGGAATTTGGGCTACATTGGTCCTGTGCTTACTAAACACTTAAAACTGAAATACCCAGGCTGCCATTTAATAGGCTATGATATAGGCTATTTTACGCATTGCACCACTACCAAGGGGCCTATGCCAGATATATACTTAGATACACAGTATTATGGCGATGTTCGGCAATTTGACGAAAACTGCTTGTCTAACATTGATGCGGTGGTATATTTAGCCGCTATATCAAACGACCCCATGGGTAATGTTTTTCAAAAGCCTACTTATGAAATCAATTGCGATGCTGCTGTTACAATGGCAAGCATGGCTAAAGCAAAAGGGGTGCAGAAGTTTATATTTGCCAGTAGTTGCAGTGTTTATGGCTATGCAGACGGATATGCCAAGACCGAGGACTCGTCTGTAATGCCTTTGACAGCGTATGCCGAGTCTAAGATAAAGGCAGAAACTTTATTAGAGCCATTGGCAGACACTAATTTTGAAGTATGTTGCCTACGGTTTGCCACGGCCTGTGGCTTTAGCGACAGGTTGAGGCTAGACCTAGTGCTGAATGATTTTGTAGCCTCTGCTTTGCTTTTGAAAAAAATAGAAATTTTAAGCGATGGCACGCCTTGGCGGCCTTTGATTCATGTTTCCGATATGGCTTTGGCCATAGATTGGGCTATCCACAATGCCATTAAAAATAGTTTTTTGGTAATGAATACTGGCAGCAACAGGATGAATGTGCAGGTAAAAGGATTGGCAGAGGAAGTAAGCCAAATTGTAAGCAATGTAGAGGTAAACATAAACAAGGATGCACAGCCCGACAAGCGATCGTACAAGGTATCTTTTGAATTATTTGAAAAACTGGCACCAGAAGCGTTCCAGCCGAAATATGATTTGGCGGCAGCTATTAAAGACTTAGTAATTGGGTTGGAGTGGATTGGTTTTTCCGATAACAATTTTCGCAATTCTAGCTTGATAAGATTGAACGTGCTTCAAAGCTATCTTGCCAACGGGGTCTTAGACAAAGGCCTTTCCTTTCAACATAAATCATAATAAGGAATGGATTTTAATGAATTGGCTATAGATGGTGTGTTTTCTATTCAATTGAAACCCCTTGGGGATGCGAGGGGGTGGTTTGCTCGTACTTTTTGCAAAGATATATTTGCAGAACATGGCCTTAATGGAGATTGGCAGCAGATGAACCACTCCTTTACTGCCCAAAAAGGAACTATAAGGGGGATGCACTTTCAATACCCACCCCACCAAGAAATTAAAATGGTACGTTGCATAGCTGGTGCTGTTTATGATGTGATTATTGATTTGCGTGAAGGTTCGCCAACATTCCTGCAATATGTAGGATTGGAATTAAGTGCCGCAAATACGAAAATGATTTATATCCCAAAAGGGTTTGCCCATGGGTTTCAAACCATCAGCGAAAATGCAGAGCTAGTGTACCAGCATTCTGCTGAATACAACCCAAAGGCAGAGGGGGGCATACGTTTTGACGACCCGGCAGTTGGGATTGTTTGGCCTTTGCCTGTGGCCGACACATCTGAAAAGGACAAACAGCACTTATATATAGATAAAGCAATTTTCAAAGGGATTTGAATACAAGTTTTTGCTTACTACTGTTATTAAAATAATTTATAATTTTCTTCCATGCAATGCAGATTTTGTACAACACCGCTTACCAACGTTTTCATAGATTTATTTAATTCGCCCGCCTCTAATTCATACCTAACGGCTGAGGAATTGAACGAGCCGGAAACATTTTACCCATTAAAAGTATATACCTGCCCCGAATGTTTCTTGGTACAGGTAGATGAATATAAAAAATCGGATGCTATTTTCGATAGCAACTATGCGTATTTCTCGTCCTATTCTACCAGTTGGCTGGCACACGCCAAAGCGTATGTGGAAAAAATGATTGGGCGTTTTGCATTTGATGCAAACTCACAGGTGATAGAAATAGCATCCAACGATGGGTATTTATTGCAATATTTCAAGCAAAAAGGCGTGCCTGTTTTGGGGATAGAACCCACTGCAAACACAGCTAAAGTAGCCCTTGAAAAAGGGATAAAATCGGTGGTTGATTTTTTTGGGGTAAGGCTAGCCAAAGAGTTAGTCGCAAAAGGTATAAAAGCAGATTTGTTGCTGGGCAATAATGTGTTGGCCCATGTGCCTGATATTTTAGATTTTGTAGGTGGGATGAAATATATACTGGCAGACAAAGGCGTAATAACAATGGAGTTCCCCCATTTGATGAAATTGGTAGATGAGAACCAGTTTGACACCATATACCATGAGCATTTCTCCTACTTGTCTTTTTACACAGTACAGCAAATTTTTGAGTCGCAGGGGCTTGAAATGTTCGATGTGGAGGAAGTATCTACGCATGGAGGCTCGCTTCGCATATATGCAAAGCATAAAGCAGATGCCAGCAAAGCAATAGCTGGCAATGTGGCTGCATTATTGGAAAAGGAAGCAGGAAAGGGCATGAAAACAATGGCCTATTACGAGGGATTTACCAAAAAAGCATTGAAAGTAAAGATTGATCTAATTAGTTTTTTAATAGAACAAAAAAGGGCAGGCAAAAAAGTAGCTGCTTATGGTGCTGCTGCTAAGGGTAATACTTTGCTAAACTACTGCGGCATTAAATCTGATTTGATTGATTATGTAGTAGATGCCAACCCACATAAGCAAGATAAGTTCCTACCGGCTAGCCATATACCCGTGCTTAGTGAAGCCCACCTGAAAAAAGACCAACCAGATTTTGTTATCATCCTTCCTTGGAACCTGAAGGCTGAAATAACAAAGCAATTGGCATATATAAGCGATTGGGGCGGCAAATTTTTAGTGCCTATACCAGAGGTGGAAGTACTTTAATTTTTTTTCGCCATAAAGGCACTAATACACGAAGAAGCACAAAAAAAAGAAGAAAAGAATTGAAATATTTTTTTCTTTCTCCTTCGTGCTGCTTGAGCCTTAGAGTCTTTGTGGCAAAAAAGCAGAAATGGCAAAAAACCAATGCAATGAGCAGGTACTATTCTTACTTAAATACTGCAAAGCAAATCATTGCCAGTTACGATGGGGCGTTGCCATTGGCTACTTGGCTAAAGCCATTTTTTGCTTCCCGCAAGCAAATGGGCAGCCGGGATAGGCGGGAAGTAGCCTCGATGGTTTACCAATATTACCGCCTTGGCAATTCTTTGCCAAATGCTATTGTAGAAGATAGGATTTGTTCAGCCATTTTGTTATGTAATAATTTGCCACATGCCTTGTTGGCATTGCTGAAACCAGACTGGAATGAACAAATAACGCTTCCTATCGATAAAAAATTGCCCTTAATTTATAATACAAATATTAAGCAACTATTCCCTTTTTTGGGCGAAACAGACAAAGAGGTGAATAATAATGATTTTATATTGTCGCACCTTATTCAGCCAGATTTATTTATTAGGGTTAGGCCATCCTACAAAGTACAAGTAGAAAAGAAGTTGCAAGCAGCAGGTATAGAATTTTTAGCTTATGAGCCAGACTGCCTTGCCCTAAACAATGCTACTTCTATTGCTAACTTGTTAGAAGTTGATAAAGAAATAGTAATACAAGATTATAGCTCCCAGCAAATAGCCCGGTTTTTGCAGCCATTAGCCAATAGCAAGCGCATGCTGAAAGTGTGGGATTGCTGTGCAGCTAGTGGTGGCAAATCAATTACGGCACTAGATACATTTGGCAATATCGACTTAACGGTAAGCGACATCCGCTTATCTATCATCCAAAATTTAAAGAAAAGATTTGAACAAGCGGGCATGAAGAAATACCGCTCATTTGTAGCCGATGCTTCAAAACCAGTTGCTCAATTAAAAGGCCAATTGTTTGATTTGGTTATTTGCGATGCGCCTTGCACAGGCAGTGGCACTTGGGGCAGGACACCCGAAAACCTCGTGTTTTTTAAAAAAGAAAATATTGGCAAATATGCTGGCTTGCAGCAGCAAATTATTGCCCAAACAGTCCGTAATGTAGCCGATGGCGGCTATTTCCTATATATTACTTGTTCTGTTTATAAAGAAGAGAATGAAGGTGCTGTGGCATTTATGCAAAGGCAATTCCCCGGTTTGCAATTGGTGCAGCAAGAACTAATTATTGGCTACACTAAAAAAGCAGATACTATGTTTGCAGCCCTTTTTAGGAAGGTGGATGTTTTACTCACCACATAGGCACATAGGACTCATAGCAAAAGAAGTTAAAAGGGTATTGATAACATAAAAAAGGTTCATTTTTTCTTTTCTTCTTTTTTATTCCCTTAGTGCAACTTCGCGTCTTCGTGTCTTTGTGGCTAGCGAAATTAATATACCTTTTAGTTCAACTGCAATGCTGGCAAGCGGTAATGCTGGCTATCATACACAAAAAGCTCCTCAATAATATAGTCCCAATATTTGTATAGCGGCGATTTTGACAAGTGAGCCGCTGCTTGCAACTTGGTGTCGCAGTTTAGGGTAATCCAGCTTGTTTGCGATTCCATGCTTACTGCATAGCTGTCTATGATGCCTTTGTTCATTAAATAGTTGATATAGGTACGGTGAGGAGGCACAAAAGTCATAAACTCATCATCCATTGTAAATTTTATAATTGCTTGATACTTTTTCATGTATTCTTTTTATACAGTTCTAAATAACAACTATTGTGCTGCCTTGCTTTTAATGGCAAACTGGCAATATTGGCACAACAATGTACGCATTAATACAATCAATAGTTATTCTTGCAAAAAAATATATTAGGTAACCAGATAGAAAAACTGCTCTTTGCTTAGGATATGCTATTGTCCTACATCAATCATCATTTATCTTTGTTTGTAGCTTATTAATTTAATAAAAAGATGCTGAAAGCTGTTTGTTTGCTGGTTTTGTCTAATATTTTCATGACGTTTGCCTGGTATGGCAATTTGAAAAATACGGGTTTGCCTTTGTGGAAAGCTATATTGGTAAGCTGGGGCATTGCTTTTTTCGAGTACTGCTTAATGGTGCCTGCCAACAGGTCAGGTTTTACCGATGGATTAAATGGCTTCCAGTTAAAAATTACCCAAGAAGTCATCACATTGGTGGTGTTTACCATCTTTGCCGTTTTGTATTTAAAAGAACCATTCCGATTCAATTACCTGATTAGCTTTTTGCTTATCCTGGGTGCGGTTTATTTTGCTTTTAAGAAATAGGTACAATTAATGTAAATTAGGATTTTGTAGCATACTGGACTTCGATAGAATTATATAAAACATTACATAATTCTGAAACGATTGTATCAATTTCATTTTTTGTAAGTGCTTCATGGTATAGTTTATTTATTTTACTATCACTTGCTGAATAACTTAACTCATATGCATTTTGAAAGAATTGAATCGTTATTTCACCCCCACTCAAACTTACTTCATTATTAATTTTGCGTAACCCTTTAGCATAGCAATTTAATGCCAAAAAAGGTTCCATATTTAATGGTGCAAGAGTAACCTGCCACAAACCGTTTGTAAAGTTATCAAATTCGTTGTTTATTTCATTAAATTTAAAACTTTCAGCCCTAATAAATGAAAAGTTCCCTTTTTCTACTTCTAACCCCTTAACAAATTCTATCTCCCTCGATATAAAAAGAGTATCAAAATTTTTAAGTTTTTCTTCCCAAGCGTGTGCTAATGGTACTAAAGTATTGAGAGCTACATTTTTAAGTGCATCATTGCCGTAAATAAGTTGTAGTCTCGAATTTGGATCTTCGCCTAATTGTCTTTTTAATAAATATAACTTTTTTTCCAAATCCCCTGGTTCTTCCAAGCTTTCTCCTCTAGCAGCTTTAATAGAAAGCTCTAAAGACCAGATAGCTTGTTCCCCAATATAGTTTACAAAAGATTCATAATCGCCAATATCTGCCAAATGCAAGACCCTTAAATAATTTGCTTTGTCTTCTGATTTAATAATAATAGGCGGCAGGTTGTTTTTAAGTAATACATAATTAATTAGCAACCGGGCTATTCTGCCATTGCCATCGTCAAAAGGGTGTATGCAGACAAATTTATAATGAAGCATGGCCGCTAAAGCCACAGGATGCAGGTTGTTTTCATTTGCCCTGTACCATTCTATTAGTTCCTGCATTTGTATTGGGGTATCAATCGGGGAAGCATACTCAAAAAGCTCGCCATTGGCAAGCCTTACAGAATTTGGATATTCTTTGTAATTGCCTATTTTTATCTGCCGCCTTGTTCCTTGCCCATCACCTGTTATGGCATCTTTCCAGAAAGGCCTTACTAAAATAATTTCATTTAGGTTTTTGATATGCTGTTCTGTAAGCGGCCTTTCAGTTTCTTTAGCCCAATCTTCTACCATGCGAAAAGCTACATCGTGGGCTTTCATTTCTTCATATTCCCGCATGGTATGGCTACCTTTTGTATCATCAAAAATGAGGAGCAGTTCCGTTTCCCCGTAAGTAAGCGTATTGCCTTCTAAATGGTTGGAATTATAATTAAATTCTAACCGGAATTTTTTATCTAATTTTTGCTTGTACTCAGGTTTTACAGGCTGTAGTTCCTTTAATAATTCTGCCAGCCTGTCAATTGTTTGTGAAATAGTACTCATGTAAAAATGAAAAGGATTTTATTAATATTGGGCAATTTACACATCTAATATAGCCAACCTTTCTGAAGTATTATATAATTTTATTTTTACGAGTTGCAAGTGCTATTTCCCTAAAAGGTATCATCCCCATCATAGGTGCAATTAACAAAGGGGCTACTAGGCTGCGGTAGCGCACGATAGCACCTGTAAAAGTAACAATATACCCATCTAGCAACAATATGCTCAAGGCAAAATAGAAACAGCAAATATAAAATGGCGGCATTAGTTTTTTATTACGGACGAGCCACAAGAAAGCAATTGTAATAATAAGATATATAATTATTTCAGCAAAAGACATGGCGTAAGCTGCATTTTTAATCTCGCTGATATGTGGCCTAAAGAAAGCAATGTCAATAGCAGTGGGCAGGTATTTTACAACGCTTTCAATGGTAGGGGCTAATACACGGGTTTTAATGGCCGATGCCCCATTTAGCAATAGGAATTCTTGGTGTTTATTTGTCAGGTAATACAAGGCATTGTAGCCATTGCCTAGCAAACTGATTATCATCAATGCTAACAGGCCTCCCATGTATACTGCTATAAAATAAAACTGGTGCCTTTGGTGGTTCCTGTCTGCCAGCCACCAGCTTGCCAGGGCTGGTACTAAGGCAAGGGCAAGGTAGTTTTTTATGAAAAAAATGAAAAGTATAGCCAAGGCAAAGAATAGGTAGTGTTTTGCAATTGCTTGTTTTTTAATCACTTTCTGGAAACTGTAAAACACGATGCCCAATGCAGAAAACAGCAAGCCATCTTTATGGATGCCGCTGCACCAAAACAAGAAAGAAGGCAATAAAAAAACACCAATAATCAATAGGTATTTATGGGTATTGCTATATGTTTTTACCAGTTTGTAAAATGCAACCAGTCCAAATAAATAACAAAAATTGAAAAAAACAATGTCGACATAATAGTTAGAACGGGTAAACACATTGGCAATGGCCAGCAATTTGATAATAATATTGTCTTTCAAATCGTTCCAGTACGAATTGGCGCCTACAAATAAGTTGCCCGCTTGTGCGTACCCATGCGAAACCAAACTTTTTACAAATAGGAGTGGTTCATGTAGAAGCAATTGTGTTTCTGGCAAGCTTTCCCTATAAAAACGCCATGTGTCTGCTGTGCCACTTTGTGACGGGAGGTTGAAATACAACCCATACAATACCCCTACGCCTACTTTGAGGCAGAATATACCAACCAACAAAAAAAGGCGTATGCCAGACTTCCTGAAAAATGTTACCCGTGTAATGATGAAGCAAAACAATAGTAAGTAAACCAAAAAAGGCAAGCAGTCAATTGTCATAAACCAACAGGGTTGTTGCTATAAAACATGAAAGTAAATAATAAAACCCATTATTGCTTGCTTATATTGGATGCTACTACTTCCTAAAAAATGGAAGCAGGAACATTTTAAACAGCATCAGTACTAGTACAATAACAAACATTAGGATGGATATGCGGTTCATGCCGTGCATATATTTCATCCATTGGGTGCGTTCTACGTTAGGATCCCTTTTCTTGATGTAAAGGTATTCTGCAAGTTGGTTCCAAATGCCCATATAGTTTATTTTTATATAGTAACAATAATGATGCAAGATAGTTGATGAATAACAACTAAATAAATTGGTCAACTTCCCGAAAATTCAAAACTTTCGCGAAGTTGGTACAATAAAAAACCTCCCCATTGCTAGGAAGGTTTTTTTATATAATTTATGCAAAAACTTATTTATTGATAAGTAGCTTTTAGCTCTACCCTTCTGTTTTTGCTACGTCCAGCTTCTGTTTTGTTGTCTGCAACTGGTTTTTCTGAACCATAACCTATCGCATCTAAACGAGTTACTGCTATGCCTTTCTTGAAAAAATAAGTCTTAATGGCATCAGCACGTTTTTGAGATAGTTTTTTATTTATTACAGCACTGCCCACATTGTCGGTATGCCCTTCAATAGACAGCTTGGTAGCAGGATATTTTTTCATGATTGCCGCAACCTCATCCAAAGGCTTGGTTGATTTAGCAGAAATAATAACAGACCCTAAGCCAAAGTAAATGCTTTTGGCAAGTTCATTTATTTTAGTTTGTATTTCTGGGCAGCCTGCGTTCGATTTTACGCCTGGTACCGTAGGGCATTTGTCTTCTTCATCATTTACGCCATCGCCGTCTGTGTCTGGTATTGGGCAGCCCATATAGCGTGCAAGACCCATTACCGTAGGGCATTTGTCTTCTTCATCGTTAATGCCATCGCCGTCAGTGTCAGGAACAGGGCAGCCATTGTATTTTGCAAGGCCAGCAACCGTAGGGCATTTGTCATTTTCATCATTTATGCCGTCTTTGTCAGTGTCAGGCACAGGGCAACCATCATATTTGGCTATGCCAGCAACCCTTGGGCACTTGTCTTTGCTATCTACTATACCATCGCCATCTGTGTCTTTCTCAACAACAGGTGGGGGAGGTGGCGTTGCAATAGCTTTTGGTTTCTTTGGTTCTACAATTGGGGAAGCGTACCCAATGCTGTAATTCAAGTTTTCAGCAGCAGCTCCGCCTACATGGTATCTGTAAGTGGTTTGCAAATAAAGGAACGACCCTTTCCCCACGTTTATTTGAATGCCGCCGCCAACTGGGGCATAAGCCATTAAATAATTCAAATTGTACATGGAACCACCAATGCCTGCTGTAAGGTACGGGTTGATAAGGGCTTTATCTGTAAACAATTTCAAATTCAAATGGGCATCTAGATCTGTTAAAAACCCTTCTTTGGTTGAAGTAACTTTGTTTTTGTAAGAATATTTTGCAAAAGTACCACCTAGTTGCCCCATGAAATCTAAATGGCTGGTAATGCCTTGAAAGTACGAAACGGATGCGCCTGGCAACAAATCGCTTTGCTTAGCGTATGTTTTATCTTTCCATGTTTTATTTAAAGATGTAGCACCAATACTCTGAGGCGTTACAAAGTCTTTCAAAAAAAAGCCAAACCCCACGGAAGGCAACCTTTTTAAACTTGTTGACTGGGCAAAAGTTTGCCCCAATAAACACAGTGCCAAAAGAGATAAAATTGTTCTTTTCATTCAGTTATTTTAATTGAGTAGGGCAAAAATACAGGTACAGAACCAATTTAAAGAAAATACTTAGGTGAGCAGCAGGTTTATTTATTCATATTTCTGCAATTATTTCAAAAAAATAGCTTTTGGTTAAAATATTTGATAGTGCAATAGGCTTTTTAATGAAAAAAAATTTAAAACTATATGCAAGTACCCCCTGAAATGTTGCCGGAAAATTAATAATTATATTTTCATAGGGGCTATCAACTTACTATCCATACCCAGCTTCAGTCCCAGCTGTTCACTGATATCCAAACATTAATGGGTGCATAAAAGTTTTTCGCTTTGTGGCGATATTCCCTAATCTTTAAAAACCTTATCTTTGTGCCAGAAATACACTTGCTAAAAAACCTAGATTAAATGTATTTTACAAGCTATCAACCAGTACTTGCATCAAAGTTTTTTTTTATTAATATTAAGATAGTTTTAGCTTAAAAAAATAGCCTTGTATTGATGGCTGTAAAATACGCAAAAATTACGCACGAAATGAGCATAAAATAAGCAAAAAGTATGCACGGATCACTCAAAAAATAGGCACAAAATACGCATAAAATTTTGCTGTTATTGTTGATAATCAATGACTTAAAGGCGAGAGGACGATTTTTTGAAAAATCGCAAATAGGAAAAAAGACCGAAAATTGTTAAAACTGAAACTATTTTAATAAAAAACCTAGAAAAAGTAATAGTGTAGAAATTGTATAAGTGTTCTCGTTTTGCATCCCATCTTCTTGTCCGTAGTGTGTTTGTTCCGGCTTTTGGGATAAGTGGGGGCAGGGTGTTACTAGGGTGTTTTTTCACTAAAAAGCGAAAAGCTTTTATGCACCCCCATTAATACAATTGTACATAATATTGTACAAAAAAACGTACTTTTGAAACAAGATAAAAATAAAAAAACATGAAAGCAATTTCCATATCTACATTAAGGAAAGGCATGAAAGAATACTTTGACTTTGTTTCCAATTCAAACGAAGTGATTGTTGTTCCAAGGAACAAGGAGGAGGATGCCGTTATAATAATGTCTATTCAGGAATATAATTCCCTAAAGGAAACTGAACATTTGCTTAGTACAAAAGCAAATAGGGATAGGCTACAGGAATCTATAAACCAAATTAGCGAAGGCAAAACCATTGCATATCAACTCGGCTAACACATTTTTATTAAGTATGAATATTGAATTTACTACTAGTGGCTGGGAAGATTTTAATTTTTGGCTTGAAAATGATGTGGATATTGCTTTTAAAATAAAAGACATGATTCGCTATATCCGCCAAGACCCATTTAAAGGCATAGGAAAGCCAGAACCATTGAAATTTGGATTAAAAGGATTTTGGTCTAGAAGGGTTACTGGTGAACACAGGATTGTTTATTGTGTTACTGGCAAAAAAGGGGTTGATCAGAAGTGTATCATTCTACAATGCAGGTTTCATTATGATGACAAATAACCCTTTCCTTTCCCTTAATGCTATATTGCCTTTGTTTTAAGCGTTGGTATCATGAACAATTACGATATTTTTATTATTGGTGCAGGCCCCATAGGGCTAGCCTGTGGCATTGCGGCAAAAAATGCTGGCCTTAGCTATGTGATTGTTGACAAGGGCTGCCTTACCAATAGCCTGTACAATTACCCGGCAAACATGACTTTTTTCTCTACCTCCGAAAAACTAGAGATAGGCAATGTGCCTTTTATGAGCCTGAATGCAAAACCCAATAGGCAGGAAGCAATAGAGTATTACAGGCGGGTGGTGCAGCTGCACCAACTGAACATACGATTGTTTGAAGCAATAGAAACAACAAATAGGGTAGGGGATGGCAGCTTTGAAGTGCAAACTACTAAGAAACGTTACAAAACTAAAAACATCATCGTTGCCACTGGTTTTTACGACATCCCCGTGCTGATGGGCGTGCCTGGTGAGGCATTGCCAAAAGTACTGCACTATTACAACGACCCGCATTTTTATGCTTTTCAAAAAATATTAGTGGTGGGGGCAAATAATTCTGCCGTGGATGTTGCTTTGGAAACCTGGCGTAAAGGCGCTCAAGTAACAATGGTTGTACGAAGCGAAGAAATAGGGCAGCGGGTGAAATACTGGGCTAGGCCTGATATCGTGAACAGAATACAGGAGGGTAGCATTAAAGCCTATTTCAATACAACAATGAATAGTATTACATCAAATACCGTAAACATTAACACCCCCGAAGGCATTGTAGAAATAGAAAACGACTTTGTATTGGCAATGACTGGCTACCAACCCAGTTTTGCATTGTTGGAGCAACTAGGCATAGAACTTAGCAATGATTCTATTCGCCAACCCTCCTACAACCCCGAAACCATGGAAACCAATCAGTCACATATATACCTAGCTGGAGTGGTTTGCGGCGGCATGAACACCCATAAATGGTTTATAGAAAACTCTAGGGTACATGCGGATATGATTGTAAAGAACATAAGTGGTCAGTCGTAAGTGGTGAGTGGTCAATGCAACAACTTCCCGAAAGTTTAAAACTTTCGGGAAGTTAATCCTAAGTCGTCACTTGTATGTGACAAGTACTGCCAACAAAACTTCTAGATTTATTCCACTAAATCATGCTTAGTGATTAAACTCACTTTTTGACGCTTATTAAAATATATAAATATAGTCCCCAAACTCATAATTCCACAGCTTGTTAACCAAAGCCAATACCCCAATTCGCGAGAAGTAATATTGGCGTAGGTTACTGATTCGTTTGCAGCTATTTTGGAAAACAATAAAAAGGATGCTGAAAATAAAACTGATAAAAAAGCGGCAATCGTAGAAAACAATGGTTTTTTAAACAACATAACCCAAGAATATAAAAGCAATGGGTTTGCAAGCCAAGAGGTTCCTGCTTTTCCAAAATCTAGCCAACCTATTAATAAGAGCAAAAATGCAGGTGTACCTTCACCTTTAATATTTTCATAGTAATCTGTCTTGAAGGCGTCTTGTGTAAGCGAAATTATAAATACAAGTATACTAGCAAACACAATAAGCTTTTTTGTAAGACTTGCTTTTTTTAATGCTTCCATGATTTTTGATTGATTATTAATAAAACGAAATAATAAAACTTTTCTTAAACTATAGCGGTATTTAATGATTTATGTACATATTGGTACTGACCACTTACTTCTGCCCGGCAACGTTCCCGGTACTTTTATTTCCAAAAAAAGTTACTCATTATTGCTGCCCCCTTATCTTTAGCACAAATACAAAATATATTATGATAGTTAACAGGAAAATCCTTACGCTGGATGAGTTTACCATCCAGCAGATGCGCCAGTTTCCCAGTGCCACTGGCGAGCTTAGTAGCTTATTGCGAGACATAGGCCTTGCCGCAAAGCGGGTGAATGTGGAAGTAAACAAGGCAGGGCTAGTTGATATTTTGGGCGATGCAGGGTCTGTAAATGTGCAAGGCGAAGATGTGAAAAAGCTAGACATTTATGCCAATAACCAGTTTATGGGTGTGTTGCAGCACGGCATTAGTTGTGCGGGCATTGGCAGCGAGGAGCTAGACGACTTTGTGGTATTTGACGATGAAATAAGCAACAACAGTAAATATGTTGTGCAGTTTGACCCATTGGATGGCAGTGGCAATATTGACGTGAACATATCCATAGGCACCATTTTTAGCGTATACCGCCGTATAAGCAAGCCAGGCGTGCCTTGCACAAAAGAAGACTTTTTGCAGCCTGGCAATAGGCAAGTTGCTGCTGGCTACATTATTTATGGTTCATCTACCATGTATGTATATGCAACCAAAAGGGGCGTAAATGGCTTTACCTTGGACCCTGCTATTGGCGAGTTTTGCTTGAGCCATCCAGATATTAAATGCCCGCCAAGCGGCAAAGTGTATTCTGTAAACCACGGCAATTTTTTCCAGTACAATGAGCATATAAGGGAATACATAAACGTTTGCCAGAAAAAAGACAAAACCAATGGTGGTCCCTACACCCAGCGCTATATCGGCAGTATGGTTGCCGATGTGCACCGCAACCTAATGAAAGGCGGCATTTTTATGTACCCGGGCACTACAGACAAGCCAGGCGGAAAGCTAAGACTGCTGTACGAATGCAACCCTTTTGCCTTTATAGTAGAAATGGCAGGGGGAAGGGCTACGGATGGCAAGCAACGGATCATGGACATCCAGCCCACCGAGCTGCACCAGCGCACGCCGTTTTTTGTAGGGAGCGTGGACATGATGGACGAGCTAGACACTTACCTAGAAAAAATTAAATAATCATATAGTTTATTTATAACACCATCGGCTTCTACAGTTTGTATGAAGCCGATTTTTTTTTTAGATTTGGCAAAGCATGTACATTTGGTTTTTATTCACTCAACCCAAAAAATCTTTATAGTTGAAGTATTCTTTTCTAGTGGCAAGGTTTGCGGGGTTATCTATTTTTTTGCTGATGCTAAGCCATCTGGCAGTTGCACAGCAAAGATTACCGCCAAAACAAATGACGTATATTGCCACGAACAAGCCCAATAGTATTTTTTACAATGATACTATTTACACGGGCAGTGCCGAATTCAGGCGATTGTTCTATAGGACGAGAGACCCACAGTTAATAGAATTGTACCAAATCCACCAGTTTAACAAGGTTACTGGCAGTGTGCTTGGTTCAGTAGGCACGGTTGCTTTATCTTTGGGGGCACTGTACGCTTCTGGCAACCATAAGGCAATAAGCAGGAGTGGGGGATGGGTAATGGCAGGTTCTGGCCTTGTTGCTGCAATAACAGGTGGGTATTTGCTAAACAGGGGCACGGGCAATTTAATCTTGGCAACAAGGGTATTCAATAAGAGATACGCTTTGCCAAGTGCAGCTATTGGTATCAGCGATAATGGGGTAGGGCTTGTAATGAAATTGTAATTAAGGTTTTGCAGGCTGCCAAAAATGCACAAAAAAGGGAAAAGAAGCTTACAACGTACAACTTAAAACGTATAACTTACAACGTACAACTATTAAGCATGGGCAAAGTAATTATAAAAGTAAACGGCTTGCACAAAAGCTATGGCAATTTCGAGGCCGTGAAAGGCATTAGCTTTGAAGTGCTGGAAGGCGAGATTTTTGGCTTGCTTGGCCCCAATGGCGCAGGCAAATCTACCACGCTGGAAATTATAGAAACGCTTAGGAACAAAACAAGCGGCGAGGTAGTAGTGGATGGGCTGGACTTGGACAAATCGCCAAGCGAAATAAAAAAAATAATTGGCGTGCAGTTGCAGGCAAGTGGGTTTTATCCCGGTTTAAATTTGGTTGAGTTAATCAACCTGTTTGCTGGCCTGTACAACGAACCAACTGATGCACTGGCATTGCTGGAAAAGGTAAACCTGAAAGACAAGGCAAAAGCAAAATTTAAAGAACTAAGCGGTGGGCAAAAACAGCGGTTTTCTATTGCTACCACCTTGATTAACAAGCCCAAGATTATTTTTTTGGACGAGCCAACCACCGGGCTGGACCCGCAGGCAAGAAGGAACCTTTGGGATTTAATTTTAGGCATCAGGGCGCAAGGTACAACGGTGATTATAACCACACATTACATGGACGAGGCAGAAGTGCTTTGCGATAGGGTTGCTATTATAGACAGTGGTAAAATAATTGCGATAGATTCCCCATCACAATTAATCGACAACCTTGTGGCTACGGGCTTTGAACGCCCTGTGCAGGTAAAAAAAGCAAACTTGGAAGATGTGTTTATCAACCTGACAGGGTATGCGATTAGGGAGGAGGGGTAGGTGTTCAGTCATAAGTCGTAAGTATTAAGTCATAAGTGGTAAGTAGTAAATAATAAAGCAAAACCCTGAAAGGGTTAAACAACAGTAGCCACGGGTGCAACCCGTGGTAGGCATTTATAGCAATTTTAAAGGCTTCTATATTGTTCCTAATAATAAAAGGCAATTACATCTTTGATGTCTTTTCTACGAGATATGCGGTTAAAAGTAAAAACTTAAAACTCAAAACATAAAACTTAAAACAATGAGCGATGCCCGTTACCCAATAGGTAAATACGTGCCTGAACCATACAGCGAAGAACAGAAAAAGGCTTGGCTGGAAATAATCCGCCAGTTGCCAGAGGCGATTGAATATGCTATCCTCAATTTGGATGAAGCCCAATTGAAAACCCCATACCGGGAGGGCGGGTGGTCTGTTATTCAACTGGTGCATCATGTTGCAGACAGTCATATTAATGCCTATATCAGGTTTAAACTGGGGCTTACTGAATTAAACCCTACTATAAAACCTTATGAGGAAAAAGAATGGGCTTTACTGGCAGACAATGACATAGTACCCATTAATGTTTCCATAACCTTGCTCCATGCCCTGCACCAACGCTGGTATGCAACCATAAAAGATTTGACTGACGAGCAATGGGAGAGGACAGTAGTGCACCCAGAGCATGGCAGGCAAATGAGCCTTTGGTTTTTACTGGGCATGTATGCTTGGCACAGCAAGCACCATGTAGCACACATTACTTCACTTAGAGAAAGAAATAACTGGTAAATATGCAAAGAGACTTGACATGGAAAACACTAGCATCGGAATATTTGTTGAAAGACACCTGGGCCACTATACGAATAGATACCTGCCAAAAGCCAGATGGTGTAATTATTGCCCCATATTATGTGTATGAATTCCCCAATTGGGTTACAGCCGTGCCATTTACAAAAGATGGCAGGATAATACTGGAAAGGCAATACAGGCACGCACTAGGCGAAACAATGTACGAGATACCTGGTGGCTGTGTAGACCCGTCTGACAAAAATTTTGAAGAAGCAATAGCAAGGGAACTTTTAGAAGAAACGGGGTATAAATTCGACAGTTTTGAATATTTGGGCAAAACATCGGCCAACCCATCTACCAATACCAACTTGATGCACATGTTTATTGCTTACGGAGGGGAAGAAGTGCAAGGGCAGGAGCTAGACCACGGGGAAGACCTTGAGGTTTTGATTGTAACAATGGAAGAATTTATAGAACTATTTGAGCAAGGGGCATTTATGCAATCAATGCATGTTACCTGCATTTATAATGCGTTAAGGAAAATAGGGAAGCTTCAATTGATATAAAAAAATAAGGGCCGTTGGGAACAACAGCCCTTTTTTCAACCCTAAACCCTTAAAAAACAATTAAAAGTAAGGAAATATCGTGCCACTTATTAAAAAATGATTAAAAAATGTTTTATTTTTTCCCATTTTAATAAATTATTGCTTCAAATCGGGTTGTTTGTAACTCAAAAATAAAAAAGTATGGTTTAATGCTACCAATTGCAGAAGTTTATAACTACTACTATCTTGCCAAAAACGAACACAGGCTGAAAGTAGTATTATATAAAAAATAAGAAAGCATATTGCTTCTTTTTCTAAGACTTTGTCTTTTTTTGTGTTTTAGTGCCTTTGTGGCAGATTTTCCAAATTATACTTCTGTGCATCTTTTTTTAAAAGCCTCACCACAATTTTGTCTATTGGCAAATGCAAGTCATCTTCTGTTAGTTTGTCCAATGCTATCCACCTCCTTACTTCGCTCTGCCCATTTGGGTCGGCGGTTTGCTCTGGGGCAAAGTCAAAAGGTATTGTTTTGGTTTCTAATAAGATAGGGTCTTTTGCCTGCACAAAATAATAAATGGCAACCATTTGGTGGGTACTGTTAAAAGCCGATTTTTGGTAATAGTCCGTTGTGTAAATATGCTCACCTATTTCCACGTCAAGCCCTGTTTCTTCTTTAAATTCCCGTTTTAGGCATTCCCTAGTGCCTTCCCCAAACTCTAAACCCCCACCTGGGAATTTCGTGAAATAATGCCCCCTTACATATTCGTCACTTACAAGCACCCTTTTTTGGCTATCTATCAATAAGCCATATACACGGATGGTAAAAGCAGCAACATTATCTACATTCAAAACAAGCATACGACAATACTTAAAAATAAAACTTACTAGAAATTAAACACTTCAGGTTGCACCTGCGGTCATTTTTATTCAACACTATTACATTTTTATGCAAATTTACCCATTTTGTTACTACCCAAAAACCAAAAATGTATTATCCATCGTTAGCCACTAAACCTTAATTTCGCAGCCTTAATAAAAAATTTTCTATTCAAGATGATTAGTGCAAGAAATATAACCTTGTCTTTTGGCAAAAGGGTGCTGTTTGATGAAGTAAACATCAATTTCACAAAAGGCAATTGCTATGGCATAATAGGTGCAAACGGTGCTGGCAAGAGTACTTTTATGAAAATACTGGCTGGGGAAATAGAACCCAATAAGGGCACAGTGGAAATTACTCCTGGCGAAAGGCTAGCCGTGCTGAACCAAAACCAATTTGCATTTGACGAAGAAACGGTTTTGAACACGGTATTGCTAGGCCATAAAAAAATGATTGAGGTAATGAAAGCGAAGGATGCCATCTACATGGATCCTGATGCTACTGAGGACGATTACATGCGTGCCAGCGAACTTGAAGGCGAGTTTGGCGAAATGGGCGGTTACACTGCAGAAAGCGATGCGGCTACTTTGCTGGGCAGCTTGGGCATAGATGAACAATACCACCAAAGCCTGATGAAAGATATACCCAGCAACTTGAAATTGCGGGTATTGCTGGCACAGGCATTGTTTGGCAACCCAGATATTTTGTTATTGGATGAGCCTACCAATGGGTTGGACATTGAAACAATAGGCTGGTTGGAAAATTTCTTGGCCGATTACGAAAACATTGTGTTGGTGGTGAGCCACGATAGGCACTTTTTAGATACGGTTTGTACGCATGTGTCGGATGTGGACAGGAGCAAGATTAAAACCTATACGGGCAACTATACTTTCTGGTACGAGAGTAGCCAATTGGCCGCCCGTCAACAGAATGACAAGAACAAAAAGAACGAAGACAAGCGAGCTGCTTTGTTAGATTTCATTGCTCGTTTCTCTGCCAATGCCTCTAAAAGCAAACAAGCCACCAGCCGTAAAAAAGCCTTGGAGAAATTGACCATTGATGAAATTGAACCCAGCAACAGGAAATACCCTGGTATCATCTTCCAGCCATTGCGGGAAGTGGGCAACCAAATATTGAACGTGGAAAACCTAAAAAGAACGGTTGATGGCAGGACATTGTTTGATAAAGTGAATTTTAGCGTAAACAAAGGCGATAAAATAGCCTTCTTAAGTAAAGATCCATCGGCAGTTACCAGCTTCTTTGAAATAATCAATGGCGACATGGTGGCTGATGGCGGAAAATTTGAATGGGGTACAACTGTTACCAAAGCCTACTTACCTGTAGAACACAATGATTTCTTTAAAAGCGGCGAGACATTGCTTGACTGGCTGCGCAATTTTGTACCTGCTCATGTAACAGATGCTGACGAACCTTTCCTGCGTGGGTTCTTTGGTAAAATGTTGTTTAGTGGCGACGATATTATGAAGAAAACCAATGTGCTAAGCGGTGGTGAAAAAGTACGTTGCATGGTTAGCCGGATGATGTTGCAAAACCCGAATTGTATTGTTTTGGACCAACCTACCAACCACTTAGATTTGGAAAGTATCCAAAGTTTCAATGAAGGTTGTAATACATTCCCAGGCATTGTGTTGCTAACATCGCATGACCATACCTTTATGCAGACAGTTGCCAACCGCATTATAGAATTGACACCTAAAGGCATCATCGACCGATTAATGACCTTTGACGAATATATGGAAGACAAGCGTGTGAAGGATTTAAGGTTAGAGATGTATGCTTAGTTTATTTAAGTAGCAAAATATGATGGAGGCTGCCCTAGTTATTAGGGCAGCTTTTTATTTTAAACAAGGGATTAGCACTTTACTTCTTTTTTCTTTTTACCAATTGCCCCTTTGTTTTTTACTTTCATTATATATTCCACGGCATCGGGTACTTTGCAGGCAGTGCCGTTCATGTTTACTTTTACAAAGCCAATTGTTTTAGCCGCAGCAATTGCATCTTCTGTCATAGGGGCTACATAGCTGCCTAATGCTATTACAAAGCCGTTCATTTTATGCCTTACTCTATTACCTGCACTATGAATTGTTTGTACTATCCTGCCTAGCATTTCCTTTAAAAAAGGGATGTCTAATTGTTCATCAGGTGTTAGTGCTACATGGCAGCTTAATGTTGCCCATCCAGCAGTTGCTATAAGCGGTTCTGGATTATCAATCCATTCCAAAGCTAACTCATAACCATATTTTCCTTGCGAAGCCACCCAAGGTACTGTATACTCATAGATATTGCTTGATTCAGCTTGCCTTACCCACTGGTTCAAATCTTCTTTGGTCATTTGGTTGTCGTCAGTTACAAGCCCAGCCAAATACATCGCATCGGCATTGCCCGTTGCATACAGTTCCTTGGCAAGAGGGTAGTTGGTTTTAATTTTCTTTTGCAGCTTCTTTAGGTTTTCAATCTTTACACCAAAAAAAGGCTCTTTTATGCCGTGTTTCAGCCATATTTTTTTTACGTTTTCTTCACCCATAGCTTGCAGCTCGGCCATGGTTTCTTCAAGTGTAGGCATGGTGCTTGTTTTTATAATTATATTCCCTACCCCTTCTTCTTAAACGGGTTAAACCCTTTCAGCAACCCTTTTCCTGCTTCTTCTATTGTCTTTTTAGGGTCAACGGGTTGGCCAGTGCTGTCTTTCTTGTTTAGCAACTGGTTGGCAAGCTGTGTTTTTGCTTGTTCCACCAATTGTTGTTTCACAGCGGCAATAGTGTCTTTTACGGCAGAGGTTACTGCTTTTTTGGTGCTGTCTATTTTTGCTTGGGCAAAGTCGGTTACTTGTTGTTTCAAGTCGAGGGCAAGGCTGCTGGCAGCTTGCTTCAAATCTGTTTTCACGGTTGGGTTGTTCATAAAGCCACCTAGTTTCACTTGCAGGTTCACAATGTCCGCCAGTTTCACAGGCACGCCTTTGCTAGCGGCTTGGGAAGCGAGGTTATTGATTAGGTTATTTCCTTGCGTACCCATGAGGGAGCGTGGCAGTTTTAAGTTCACGGTATAGTCAATCGATTTGTCAAACCCGTTTAGCCCGCCAATTTCCATGTCTATATCTTTCACTTTTACATTAAATGGTTTTATCAGCACTTTGCCATTGGCAAATTCAAACACGCCTTTTAGGTCTTTCAGCGAAATATCTTGTGTTAGTTGATTGATATTAAGCGTTTGGGCCACTTTTGCCACTGGTGCAAATTTGCTCAACACGCCTTGTATCAACAGCATATCACCATTGCCCGATAGGCTGTTCATGTCTGGCATCATATTGTCGCCCAGTTTGCCTTTCATAGTAAACTGCGAGCTTACTTTGCCACCTAAATATTGCCCAACGGGCATTATTTTCTGCACCGTATTAAAGGTGTAGAATGTTTTTTGTATATCCACATTCGTTAAATTATACGTCAACGAAATATCTGGTTTCTTTTTGTCTAGTTTGGTAGAATAGTAGCCACTAACCGCCATTTGCCCGTCCAGCGCATTACCTTTAATATTGTTTAGTTTCACCGTTTCGTCTGCAATTTGCATGGCACCAGAAAGGTTTTGCAAAATCAGGTTGTCATATACTACTTTGTTTATTACGGCATTCAGTGTTAGGTTTAGGTTGGCAGGCACTAAAAAAGGTGCGGCGGCAGGGGTGTTTTTGGTAGCCGTGTCTGTAGAAACGCCCATTAATTCATTCAAATTTACATCGCCCGCTTTTAGAGTTACAACGCCCTCCAATGGTTCATTTTTCAGCGCATAAGGTATCAGGTTGTTGATGTAGCCGTTGGCAGCAAAAGTTGTTTTCATGTATTGGCCGTCCATATTGCTAAGGGTTACGTTCTGCGGGTTAAACGTCATCAACATATTGTTGATTTTAACGCCTGAAGGGTAATCTTTGGAAGCATAAAAGAAATTACCTAACCCAATCGTGCCCTTTGCATTAAACTTGTCGTATTGCTTGCTTTTCAATGTGCTTGCATTGCCATTCATTGATGCGTCGGCAGTTAACAAGCCAGCCAGTTGCGTGCCGTCTTGCAGTTTTACAAATTTGGTTACTTTAGATAAATCTAGCCTCCCCTTAGCAGCCGCATCTATATACATATCCGTAACAGGGTTTTTTACCAGCACTTTAAAGTCAAAAGGCTCGCCCGCCATTTCTATATGCCCTTGTGGCACATCAATCACTGTATGGTCAGTAACTCCGTCTGGATTGTCCACTTTCACAGCGAAATTGATATTTTTTACCGCCTCTGGCAATTCGGGGTATTGGAAGAAACCGTCTTTTACTTCCAAGTTCAGTTGGTAGGCTGGTATTTGCTTGCTGTTGTAATTGCCTTTTACAAAACCATTCAGCAACGCAGAACCGCTGGTTTTGATGGAAGCAAAATTGTTTTGGTAAATAGCAGGCACAAAAGATAAGATATTTTTAAAATCGGTGGACGGTGCTTTGAAATGGATGTCCATGCCATAGGTAGTGTCGTTCACAAATTGGAAGTAGCCGCCCGTGCTGAGTTGTAAGGCGTTCAAAGCTATTTTGTCTGTCTCGAATGTGTATTTTTTGTTGGGGTTGTCTATCGTAATGTCTAGGTCTATGCTGGTTTTTATTTTGTTCAAGTAAGGCACACCGCCAAAGCTAAAGTTGAGCGTGTCGGCCGTGGTTTTGGTAGATAGCGTAAACAAGTCAGAAGTAAAGTCGCCCTTCCCGCTGTGTTCAAGGTTAACTATTTCCATGTTCATGTTCATGCCTTTGTCTATATAGCTGATATAGCCATTGTGTATAGCGTATGCTTGCAGGTTCAATTTGAAAGGCTTGCTTTCTGTGGTGGTTGTTGTGGTGTCTGCCGAAGGTTTTGTAATGTTCCAGTTGGCACTGCCATCTTTCAGGGCAATGGCATGGATACGTGGCTCGTCTAGGTTGATGGTATATATTTTCATTTGCCCACCGCTGATAACGCTCATCAAATCCAGCGAAACATCAAAACTTTTCACGGACAAAAGCGTGTCGGAAGAAAATTGATCATTGCCCACCACCTGCAAGCCATGCAAATCCACGGACAACTTAGGGAAATGCCTGAAAAGCGACAAGTCCACATTGGTAAAGTCAACCTTTGCATTTAGATTTTTATTGATCTGGGTTTTAACGGTCTCAATTATTTTCCCTTTAAAAATAAAAGGGATGGCGGCCGCCGCCACTACCACAATCAACAAAACAATCGCAATAATTTTCAATATTTTCTTTACCATGATTTATAGTTTTTACACTCGCTGCCAAATTAAGAACTATTTGCAAACATTGGCGGTTAATTGTTTTTTAATGTGGGTAAAATAATCGCTAAAACTTATATTTCTAAAGACTTTTATACAACTTTTAGCAACTTTTTTGTACATAACTTCCAAATCTTTTTTATGTTTGAAATGGCACAAAAAGTTATGAAACAAATTATATGCGATAAAATTTTCACGGTAGCGGAGTATATTCATTATGAATTGGCTTCCGAAAGCCGCCATGAATTTATAAACGGGCAATTATTTGAAATAGCAGGGGGAAAAGATATTAACAATGAACTAGCTTTAGCATTGGCATTTATGTTAATGCAATTGCCGAAAAGCAAAGGGTATCAAGTGTATGCAAATGACGTGAAAATTGGCATCCCACATGAAGCGAAATATTACTACCCCGATGTTTTTGTAACCAAAGAAGCAAAGACGGAAGGGAATAAATACATTAAATCTGAACCAGAATTAATTATAGAAGTGGTATCCGAATCAACACAAATAAATGATTATGTCGATAAATACATCAACTATACAAAAATCCCTTCCCTTCAATATTATATGATTGTAGAGCCTGAAACAACTTTGATAACCCTTTATGCCCGTGAAAATGGCGGATGGGTAACACATAAATATACCAATAAGGAAGATGAAGTGCAACTTCCATTTTTAGGAATAGCTTTGCCTTTAATAAAGA